>JAVWTD010000013.1:0-15876 GCA_036667875.1 Bacilli bacterium | reverse complement strand
AAATATGTTATTACTAAGTTAGATGATATTAAAGCACACATGAGTGTTAAAATAAAAGATAAAGTTTATGTAAAAATTGATGTATCTTCAAAAGGGTCAATTAATGAAACAAATTGCAAATTAAATTTAACTGATAATAAAGTAATTGAAAGAATTAATGAAGATGCAAATAAAGAGATAAAAAAAATTATTACAAAAGCAATAAAAAAAGTAATTTATACAAAAAGTGATGCTATTGGAATAGAATATTTAGCGGATAAAGTGAAAAATGGATATAATGTTGATTATGATAAAGTTCAGTATAGTATTAAAACAAGGATTAATCTAAAAACAAAAGGTTCTCTTGAAAATACCTTAAAGGAGGTTCAAGATGAAGATAGATAGTTTCAATTATAATACTTTAATGTTTTTTCTAGTAAGGTGTTGTTTTGCAGGAATGAGTATTAATAATTTGTTAGTAATTTCTAGAAGTGATGGTTGGATAAGCATTATTTTTGCAACAATTTTGTCTGTTGTTCCTCTTTATATATTTTATTATTTTAATGAAAACTATCCAGGAAAAACGATTTTTGAAGTGATTGAAGAGTATTTTGATAAAAATATTGGAAAGATAATTAATTATTCTCTTTGTGGTTTTGTATTATTCTTAGCGGCTATAACTTTTTGGAATCTTATGAATTTCGTTACATCACAATTTTTATATAAGACTCCAATTTTACCAATTGCATTACTTTTTATTGGGGTAATAATATATGTAAACAATAAAGGAATTGCTACTCTATTTAGGGTTTCTACTATTTTATTTTATATAAATATTGTTTTGTTTTTAATTATCTTTTTAACTTTGTTTTCTCAAATTAAATTGTCTTTATTATTTCCTCCTTTGAGGAATGGTTTTATGCCGATTGTTAAGGGCTCACTGCATTTTATGGCTTACAATATTCTACCTTTATTTATGCTTTTGGCAATACCTAAAAATAAAGTGGATACTAATCCTACAAAGAATAAAATTATTATGTATTTAATTGCTGTTTTTTCTTTATTTGGAATGCTTTTTGTTGTTCTTTCTATTTATGGTATTGATATTGCAATTCTTCTTCAATACCCTGAATTTCATATTTTAAAGCGTCTTTCTTTAATGGGTATTATAGAAAGAGTTGAAAATATTTTGTCTATTCAGTGGGCGTTTGATTTCTTTATCTTTTTGTCATTTTGTGTTTATTTTATTAATTGCTATACAAAAATTAACAATTATATTATTGGAGTAGTTATCATGTTCTTATCTTTTTATATTTTTAAGAACTATTCAAGTGGTAATCTGTTTATTTTGAATGTTCTTCCCTATCTTTGTTTTCTATTCTTTTTGGGAACTCCATTGTATTTGATAATAAAAAAAACAAAAAAATAAGTAGTCTAAATAAAAACTGATATCTCAGTATATTAATCTGATATCAGTTTTTTTATCCTTTGAATCATTATTTAAATATATAGAATAAAACATATATTATTCCTAATATAATAAGTAGAATTAAAAAGATTATTCCTAATATTTTTGGTAGTTTTCTTTTCTTTTCTATCTTTATTTTTTCTAAGGCTATTGTATCATCAAAGTCTTTTTTGGATAGTTTCATTGATTGTGTATTAAAACAACCATCTAGATTTTCTGTGTCTTCTTCGTTTTCTTCTTTAGCTTCGTTTATTAAATCGTTGATAGATTTTTCACTTTCTCCACCAATACTATTATTTTGAAGGTCTGAAAATAAATCGATACATAGTTCTTGATCTTCAAGACTTTCTAATTCTTCTTTTGAGAGTTGCATTGTATTCATTAGTTCTTCTTTTATTTCTTTGTCTTTTTCTTTTTTGTTGAATTTTTTGTTTTTGTCTTTTATTTTCTTCAAAACTGTAAATTCTTCAATTTTAAGACTTCTATATTTGTCTATTTCATCTTCTTCTTTTTCTTCTTTTGCTTTATTTAGAAGTTCATTTAAGTCATGATTGTCTTCTTCTTCCATTTCACTGGAATTAGACATATCTAATTCTACGTCTCTTTTTACAAGTTGTTTTTTTTCACTTGTTTGTTTTTCGTGTTTGTCAATTGTATCTTTTAATTTATAAATATTTACAGTATTTAAGTCTGTTTCTAGAACACCTTCAATGTTTGTATACTTTTCATTTTCATAAATGTGTTTATACAATTCTTGATTTTTTACTACTCTTTTTCCTGCGTTTGTTTCATTATGAAACTTTTCCATTCTACTCGCCATGCTATCACCTAGTATAATTTTAACACAAAAAAAATTATTTTTATATGAGTTATTGCTTTTTTGACACTTTTTCCTTATAATGTTTACAGGAGGCTTGAATATGAAAGTAAAAGTTTTAGAAGATACTTGCATCGGTTGTGGAGCATGCCAAGCAATTTGTGGCGATGTTTTTGAAATTAACGATGACGGTTTAGCACAAGCAATTACAACTGTTATTGCTGCAGATTTAGAAGATAGCGTTCATGACGCTATTGAAGGCTGCCCTGTTAACGCTATAGTAGAAGAATAAAACGTCTATTGACGTTTTTCTATGTAAAGAAGGAGGTATTATTATGTTTGAAATGAAGTTACAAAAAGAATATTATGAAAAAATGCTATTTGGAACAAAAAATATAGAGTTGAGATTATTTGATTCAAAAAGAGAAAACATTAAAATTGGAGATAAAATCAAATTTTTAAATATTTCTTGTGTAGAAGAAAGAATTGATACAACTGTTACTGCTTTATTACATTATTCTTCATTTAGAGAATTAATGGATGATTTTGATATTTCTTATTTAGATGATGTTACGTCTACTAAAGAAGAATTGCTTAATAAACTAAGAGAAATTTATAGTGAAGCAGATGAAACAAAATATGGTGTTTTAGGAATTAAAATAAAAAGAGTATAACTGCTAGTTATACTCTTTTAATTATTTTTTACTAAGTTATATAATACTTTTACTTCTTTAACTGATAAATATCTAAATTCGCCTGCATTTAAACCTTGGCAGTTTAGAAAGGCGATACTATCTCGTCTTAGTTTTATTACTTCATACCCTAATTCTTTGAACATATTTTTTACTTGATGGTTTCTTCCTTCATGTATTTCTAATGCTACAACTGTTGCATTATTTTTTTTGTCCATTTTTATTATTTTTGTTTTACATTTTCCTGTTTTAACTCCGTCAATTACTACTCCTGATTCAAGAGTTTTTTTGTGTCCGGGTGTTAAAATTCCTTTTATTTTAGCAACATAAACTTTTTCTATGTTGTTACTTGGATGTAATAATAAATTTGTAAGATCTCCATCGTTTGTTAATAACAAAGCTCCGGTTGTATCGAAGTCAAGTCTTCCAACTGGATATACTCTAGTTTTAGCATGTACTATATCAGTTACTGTTCTTCTATGCTTATCATCACTTGTTGTAGTAACTACACCACGTGGTTTATTTAATAGTATATATACTTTTTCTGTTTTTCCTAATACAAAATCATCTATCATGATTGTATCATTTGTGTCTACTAGAGTACCAAGTTCTCTAATAACTTCACCATTAACTTGAACTCTGCCTTTTAAGATTAGTTCTTCGGCTTTACGTCTTGAACAATACCCGTTATTAGCTATTACTTTTTGCACTCTTTCCATTTCAAATCACCTGGAGGTATTATATCATTAAAAGAAAATATTTACAATAAAAATACTTGCGGTTATTCCAATTAAATCTGCTATCAAACCAACTGCAAGGGCATATCTTGTTTTTTTTATCCCAATTGCTCCAAAATAAAGAGTTATTATGTAAAGGGTTGTATCTGTACTACCTTGAATTACTGATGCTAATGTTCCTATATAAGAGTCGGGTCCAAATTTATTAAAAATATTATTTAGAATTGAAAGACTACTAGAGCCTGATATGGGTCTCATTAAAGCAAGGGGTATTACTTCAAAAGGAAGGGGTATTAAAAAATTAATTGCTTTACTAAATAGGTTTAGAATATTACTATTTAAAAATATGTTTATTGCTAGCATCATTCCTAATAAAAATGGAAACATGTCTTTTATCATCTTGAATGATTCTTTGGCTCCTTCTACAAATGAATCATAAATATTTACTTTCTTTATTATTCCGTATAAAACAATTAGTATTATTAATACTGGAATTATTAGGTTTGATATCATTTATTGAACCTACTTCCTATTATTCTATCAATTATTAATCCTCCTATGGTTGATGATAATGTTGCTAAGAAACAGAATAATATTATTCCAGTGGGGTTAGTACTTTTATAGAAATATCTTAGTGATATTATCATTGTCGGTACTAAAGTTAAGCCTGTTGTATTTAATACTAAAAATGTAATCATACTTCTTGAGGCTTTTTTGGGTTCTTTGTTTAATTCCTGAAGTGATTTCATACTTTTAAGACCAAATGGTGTTGCGGCTGATCCTAATCCGAAGAAATTAATTATTAAATTTGATGAGATATAGCCTAAAGATGAATGTCCTTTTGGTATGTCTGGAAATAGTTTAGTTAAGAGTGGCTCTATTAATTTTGCTAACTTATCTAATAGTTTTGAGGTTGATGCTATATTCATTAAACCTAACCAAATAGCCATAACTGGGAATATTTCAATCATTAGTTGTAGTGTTTTAGTTCCTGACTTTAGTATTTCATCATTAATTAGAGCACCATTACCGCTTAGAATTGAGTATGTTAGACCAAGTAGTAGGAATATACCCCAAATAATATTTATCACTTAAATAGCCTCTTAATGAGTTCAATGGGGTTTATTTTTTCTTTTTTTATTTTGACAAAAATGTTTGCTTTATGAATTTTATCTTTACCTAAATAAATTGTTGCTTCACCTACTTTATCATTATTATTGTATACATATAATTCTTTAAGTTTGAATTTTATTAGTAAGTCTTTTACTTCATCGTCTCTTAGTAAATAACTAAAATCTTCAATAAGATAAAATGATCTGTTTTTATAAAACTTTTCTCCAATTATTTCTACATTCCCTTTTTTTAAAATATCAAATTTTTTGTATTCTTTAAATGCTTCTTCAAACATATTTTTATGATCTTCAAAATCATTTCCATCATTTAAAGTTACTGCTACTAGGTTTACTCCTCTTTTACTAGCGGTTGTTACTAAGGTTCTTTTGGCTATATCGGTAAATCCGGTTTTCCCTCCGGTTGCATATTTATATGTTCTTAGTAGTTTATTTTTATTAGTCCAGTCGTAAAAATTTAAATTAGTTTTGGCTTTATAGGTCCTTGTGTTTGTTATCCTTCTAAATGTTTCGTTTTTCATACAGTAACTCATTAATTTTGCCATATCACATGCTGTTCCATAGTTTCCTATCATATTTGTCCCATCTAATCCGCTTGGGTTTGAAAATTTTGTATTATTCATTTTTAATTGTTGGGCTTTGTTATTCATTAGATTTACAAATTCTTCTAAGCTTCCTGCGACATTAAAAGCGATTGCTAAGGCAGCATCGTTTCCACTTCTTAATAATAAGCCATAGACTAAATCTATCATTTTAATTTCTTCATTTTCTTTAATATATATTCCTGAACCGTAAGATCCTTCAATTTCTTGACCTATTTTTACTGTGTCTTTTATTTGTTTTGATTCTATTGCTAGAATGGCTGTCATTATTTTAGAAATTGATGCTAGACTTCTTACTTCGTTACAGTTATCTTTGTAAATTATTCTATTATTATCTGTGTCCATCAAAACGGTGCTTGTTGCATTTGTTTGATACGCAAAAACAGTTGATGGTAGAAGCAATAATATTAATAACAATTTTTTCATATAATCACCTAAAAAAATATATGAAAAAAGGACTAGTTTTAGTCCTTAATATTGTATTCCCCATATAACTAAATCTTTTGCATCATGTCCACAACAAACACATTTTGTGTCTACTTTTTCTTCGTTTTCAAGAATGCATCTTGATTTTGTTCCTCGAATGTCTTTAATTGTTTTTTCACATGCTTCATTTCCACACCACATTGCTTTGATGAATCCTGGATGATTTTCCATAACTTCTTTCATTTCATCTAGGTTATGGCAAATATATGTTTTTTCTTCCATTCTTTTTTTAGCAACATTAAACATGTCGTTATGCATTACATCTATTTCGTTTATAATATATTTAACTATGTCTATATCTAAACTAACTGCTTTTTTTGTGTAGTTGTCTCTTCTTGCGATTATTATAGTATTGTTTAAAAGGTCTCTTTCTCCTAATTCAATTCTAAATGGAATTCCGTTCATTTCATGTTCTGCAAATTTAAATCCTATTGATTTATCAGAGTCATCAATAAAAGTTTCTATGTTTGATTTATTTAATTTTTCTTTTAAATCATTTGCAATGGCACTTACTTTTGAACTTTTTCCAATTGGTATGATAACTACTTTTCTTGGTGCAATTCTTGGTGGTATTACAAGTCCATTATCGTCACTGTGACACATAATCATTCCACCTATACTTCTTGTAGATATTCCCCATGATGTTTGATATGCGTATTCAAATTCATTGTTTCTATTTACAAATTTTACATCAAATGGTTTTGTAAATTTTTGTCCAAAATAGTGAGAAGTGGCAGATTGTAGAGATACACCATTATACATCATTGATTCAATACTTAATGTATATTCTGCTCCTGCGAATTTTTCTGATTCTGTTTTTTTGCCTGATATTACTGGCATTGCTAAGTAGTCTTCAAAAACTTGGCGATATACTTCAAGCATTTGGTCTGTTTCTTTCATGGCTTCTTCTTTTGTTTCATGTACTGTGTGTCCTTCTTGCCATAAAAATTCACGTGTTCTTAAAAATGGTCTTGTTTCTTTTTCCCATCTTACTACACTACACCATTGGTTATAAAGTTTTGGTAAATCTCTATATGATTTTACTACATCTTTATAGTAGTCACAAAATAAAACTTCACTAGTTGGTCTTATACAAAGTTTTTCTTCTAGTTGTTTATTGCCCCCAGTTGTAACCCAAGCAACTTCTGGTGCAAATCCTTCAATATGTTCTGATTCTTTTAATAACAAACTTTCTGGAATTAGTAATGGCATCATTACGTTTTGGTGTCCTAATTCTTTAAATTTCTTGTCAGTTACTGATTGGATATTTTCCCATAGTGCATATCCGTTTGGTTCAAAAACAGTAAATCCTTTGACATTAGAATAACTTGCTAGTTTTGCGTTTTTAACAATGTCTGTATACCATTTAGCAAAGTCTACATCTCTTGATGTAATTGATTTGTTTTTTTTCATATTTTCGTTCATAATATTCCTTCTTTCTATACAAAAAAAGAGTATGGTTAAGGAGTGCTTAAAGCACGGTACCATCCTCTTTTTGTCTCTTTTATTATAACGGATTTTCACCGGATAATAGTTTCCTATTTCACTCATGGGTAGGAATCTATAAGTTCATATTTTAGGCTTTCACTATCCCTAATTCGCTTGATATGTTTTCTTATAGGATTATGTCCCAATCTTTGCGTTATGTCTTAATAATACCTTTATATTATTAAATTGTCAACTATTTATTTAAATTTTATTTTTGTTTGACCTTGCACGAGTTCATTTTTTATTGTGCCATCTTCATTTCTTTTATAGAGTAATGGATAATAATCATCACTGTATTTAAAGGATTTACCTAGTTTAACTGTGTTTTTAAAAAATCCTTCATTAAGTTCTGTTCTACTAACAGAGGTTCCCATATTATTTGTTATTGGATTATTTTGATTTATGGAATAAACATTATTATAAGTTGCGCCTACTCCTTCAACTAGACCGACAATATTTCCAACGTTTGTTGTTCCTTTTATTTGTCCTCCATTAAATAGGTTTTCAGCATTCATCACGCCAACACCTATCATACCTATTCTGTTTATTGCATTTAAATTACTAAGGGAGTATGAATTTTTTAATGTTAGAAATTTTGCACCAGCATTTTGTGAATCAGCTCCATTTTGTCCTAAAAAACTTCCGATTTCATCTGTTGTTCCTGTATATTCTATATTACCTGCAAAGTAACAACTATCAATAAGGATATTAGCATGGTTAGATGAGTCAGTTCCATTTAAACCAACCAATCCTCCATTATTCCCTGGACTGTTTTGAATTACTAATGTTGCTGTTGAGAATGAGTTATATATTTTGCCACCATTCATACCTACTAGAGTACCACTATTACCAGCGGAAGCACCTGTAGTTATAACTTTTCCATTTGTATAACTATTCATAACTTTTGGTACTCTTTCAATTTTTTGCGATAATAATCCTACTAGACCTCCAAATCTGTTATTTGAAGTTACAGTAACATTTGAGTGACATTCATTAACTGTTGCATTTTCATTTAAAGTTCCTACTAAACCACCAGTATGTGAATTGCTATTTATATTTCCAGTGGAATAACTATTTATTATTTGAGTATTTTCTGATACTCTTCCTGCTATTCCTCCAATTTCGCTATCAGCAGTTATATTTATATCTGAGTGACAATTATTAATTAGGGTAGAATCATTAGTTTTAGCAACCATTCCTCCAACAATAGTAGATGTTGGTGCATTAATAGTTCCCTTTGAAAAACAGTTTTCAATTTTTGTTGAGTATACTTCAGATGCTATAAGTGCGACATACTTTACTCCTTTAGTCTCTCCTTCTACATTTACATTTTTTATAGAACCTTTTTTTGCTTTATTAACTAATAATGAGGCTTCTCTTCCACTTTTTACATACCCACTTAGGTTTAGATTTTCTATTGTTGAATATTCAGAAACTGAAATAAATGCTTGTTTTTCTTTTGCATTATTAATATATAGATTTTTAATAGAGTATCCTAGACCGTTGATGTTACCTTTGAAAGGGGCTGTAGGTGATAGTCCTATTGCTACAAATCCAAGTCCTGTTGTTACTTCTTCTTTTATTGTTTTTATAACACCATCAGCGTTTATGTCTCCTAATTCTTTTGACATATAGTTTACATAACTTGCGTTATCTTGAAAGTCAAGATTTTTCATCAGAAAATAGGTTTTTCCAAGTTTTAAATCTCCACTACTTACTTCTTTTGATAATTTTACTAGATCTTCTATTGAATTTATTTTATAGTTTGTCTCACAGGTTAAACTACCTTTTAGTACAATTATTTTACTGCTTAAGAAGTTCTTTTTAGCACAATATTTTCCGTTATGCATGCTTAAGTCTATATCTCCTTTAGCGTCAATTGTAATTAATCCACCTTTTGGTGTTTCTCCTTTTAAGTGTAATAATTCTAGTGTTTTTTTATCATTTAGTGCCATGTTTGTTTTTTCAAATTTTTTTGTATCTATTTTTGTTTGAATGTAATATTTTTCGGCTGCATCAGATACTTTTTTAGCACTAACTTTTAGAGATTCTATTTCACTTTTTTCAACTATTTTTATTATATTTGGCACTGCTATTACGATAACAATTCCTAAAATAATAATTGTTGCTAGTAACTCTACTAAGCTAAATCCTTTTTTATTTTTCATATTTTTAGTCTCCCTTTATTTATAATTAAAAAGACTAATTCAATAATCTTTTTAATTCTTCTAGTTTCTCTTTACTCATATCCTTCGTACCATCAAGAGGATATTGTAAGTTTAATTTTTTATATTTTTCTATACCTAAAGTATGGTAGGCTAAAAGTTCTACTTTTTTGATATTTTTTATGTTTTTTAAATAGTTATTTAAAGAGATAATATATTCTTCGGTGTCGTTTATTCCGGGTATTATTACTTGACGTATCCATAACTTTTTATCAAGTTTTTGAACTACTTTTAAGAATTTATTAAATTCATCCATTGTGCTTCCAGTCATTTTATAATATGATTCATCATAAAGTGCTTTAATATCCAATATAACTAAATCGGTATATTTTAATATTTCTTCATATTTTCCTATTCCTACTCCTGCTGTATCTAGGGCTGTATGAAGGTTTATCATTTTACATTTTTTTAATGTTTCTATTAAAAAGTCTGGTTGTAGTAAGGGTTCTCCTCCGGAAAAAGTTACTCCTCCATTTTTATAGTATGATTTATATTTATGGATTTTTTTAATTAGTTCTTCTGATGTTATTTTATATGCGTTTTTAGTATCCCAAGTTTCTGGATTATGACAAAATAAGCATCTTAATTTACAACCACTCATGAATGTAACAAATCTTATCCCTGGGCCATCTACTAAGCCCATTGTTTCTATTGAGTCTATATAACCTATATTAGATTCTTTCATGGAATGTTCTACTTATTACTTCAAGTTGTTGTTCTTTACTTAGTCTATTAAATTTAACGGCATATCCTGAAATTCTTATTGTTAGGTTTGGATAATTGTCTGGATTTTTCATTGCATCTTTAAGTGTTTCTCTATTTAATACATTAACATTTAAATGTTGTGATCCTTGATTAAAGTAGCCGTCTAGTATGTTAACTAAATTATCTATTCTTGCTTCTTCATTGTTCCCTAAGGCATCTGGAATGATTGAGAATGTATTAGATACTCCGTCTTCACAGACACAAGCGTAAGGAATTTTAGCAACTGAGTTAAGGGACGCTAGTGCTCCTTCTTTGTCTCTTCCATGCATTGGGTTAGCGCCTGGTGCGAATGGTTCTCCTGCTTTTCTTCCATCTGGTGTTGAACCGGTTTTTTTACCGTATACTACATTTGATGTTATGGTTAAAATAGATAATGTGTGTTTGGCGTTTTTATATAATTTATGACTTTCTAGTTTTTTAATAAATAATTTAACTAGGTCTACTCCTATTTGATCTACTTTATCATCATCATTTCCATATTTAGGAAATTCTCCTTCGGTAATAAAGTCGGTTGCTATTCCATCTGTATTTCTAATAGGTTTAACTTTAGCATATTTAATTGCTGATAGTGAGTCAATTACTACTGATAGTCCTGCTATTCCGAATGCCATTAGTTTTTCAGGGTCTGTATCGTGAAGGGCTAATTGTCCTGCTTCATAAGCATATTTATCGTGCATAAAGTGTATAATATTCATAGCATCTACATAAGTTTTTGCAACTTTATCAAGAACTTTATCGTAAACTTCCATTACTTTATTATAGTCTAATACTTCATCGTTTATTTTTTCAATGTTATCTATTACTAATTCATTTTTCTTTTCATCAATTCCACCATTTATAGCGTAAAGAAGTGCTTTTGCAAGATTACAACGTGCTCCAAAAAATTGCATTTGTTTTCCTATAGTCATTGCGGATACACAACATGCTATAGCGTAATCAGAGCCATGAATTGGTCTCATTTGTTCGTCATTTTCATATTGAATTGAATCAGTTAAAATACTAATTTTTGAGCAATATTTTTTGAAGTTCGTAGGTAAATTATTACTCCATAAAATAGTCAAATTAGGTTCTGGAGCTGATCCTAAGTTAATTAAAGTATGTAGATATCTATAAGAAGTTTTTGTAACTAACGATTTTTTATGATCTAGCATTCCACCTATTGCTTCGGTTACCCATGTTGGATCTCCTGCGAATAATTCGTTATATTCAGGTGTTCTTAGGTGTCTTGCAAATCTTAGTTTAATAATGAATTGGTCAATTATTTCTTGTGCTTCTTTTTCTGTTATTAGATTATTGTTTAAATCTCTTTCAAAATAAATATCTAGAAATGTTGATGTTCTTCCTAAACTCATGGCAGCACCGTTATTTTCTTTTATTGCTGCTAGATATCCAAAGTATACGGCTTGAACTGCTTCTTTTGCTGTATTTGATGGTAGACTAATGTCTATACCATAAGTTTTTGCCATATCTTTTATTTCTTTTAAGGCTCTTATTTGAGTATTTACTTCTTCTCTTAGTCTTATAACATATTCTGTTATTTCTCCTTCAAGTTTTAGTAAGTCTTTTTTCTTTTCTTCGATTAAGAAGTCTATTCCATATAGTGCTATTCTTCTATAGTCTCCTATTATTCTTCCTCGTCCATACGCATCAGGTAGTCCTGTTAATAGTCCTACATGACGTGCTTTTTTTATGTCTGTTGTATATGCATCAAACACTCCGTCATTGTGTGTTTTTCGATATTTGAATTGTTCATCTATTCTTGGATCTAATTTATAACCATAGGCTTCTAAAGATGTATGTACCATTCTAATTCCACCAAATGGGTTTACTATTCTTTTAAGTGGTGCATCTGTTTGCAATCCTACTATTATTTCATTTTCTTTATCTATGTATCCTGGGTTGAAATTATTTATACCTGATACTATTTTTGTTTCTACATCAAGAACTCCTTTATTTAGTTCTTCTTTTAGTAATGATTCACATTTATTCCAAATTCTTTTTGTTTTTTCACTTGTTTCTTCTAAAAATGATTCATCACCTTTGTATTCGTTGTAATTTTCTTTGATAAAATCAAAAACATTTATTTCATTTTTCCATGTTATTCCTTTAAATTCGTTCATTTTATTCCTCCTACACTCTATATAATTATAACATATTAAATCATTTAAAAGCAAAAAATTGGGTTTTACTTTACATAAAAAAAGAGTTTAGAATAAATCTATAAACTCTTGTTCTGATATTATGTTTATTCCTAATTCTTTTGCTTTTTCCAGTTTACTTCCGGCGTTTTCTCCTACTATAACTGCATCGGTTTTTTTGCTGACGCTTCCGGATGTTTTTCCACCATTATTTTCTATCATTAATGATGCTTCTTCTCTTGTTAGTTTAGTAAGTGAACCTGTTAGTACGAATGTTTTACCAATGATATTTGGATTTTGAATTTCTTTTTTTCCTAAATATTCGGTGTTCATTCCTAATTCTTTAAGTTTATTTATTGTGTTGATATTTTCTTCGTTTTTAAAATAATCATAAGCACTCTTGGCTATTGTTTTTCCTATGTCACTTATTTCTGTTAGTTCTTCAAAAGTAGCGTTTGATAAATTATCTATGTTTTCATATTTTTTTGCTAATATTTTTGATGTTTTAGCGCCTACATGTCTTATTCCTAGTCCGAATAATAATCGTTCTAGTGATACTTTTTTGCTTTCTAATATTGCTTCTAATAGACTATTTATACTTTTACTTCCAAATCCTTCGAGTTCCATTAATTCTTCTTTAAATTTATAAAGATTATAAAAATCTGGTATTGATTTTAAGTATCCCATATTATAAAAGTCTTCTACTATAGCATCTCCAAACCCATCAATATTCATGGCGTCTCTACTTACATAATGAATTAGACTTTCTATTTTTACTCTGTCGCATTTTGGATTAATACAATAGTATGCTGTATCGGTTTTTTTTAAATTTGATTGACAGATGGGACAAACTTCAGACATTATAAATGGTTTTTCGTTGCCTGTTCTTCTTTCTTTAATTACTTCTTCAACTCTAGGTATTACATCACCTGCTTTTATTATGCTTACTATATCTCCTTCTCTTATATCTTTTTCTATTATATAGTCCTTATTATGAAGGGTTGCTTTAGATATAATACTACCCATTACTCTAACGGGTTCTAAGATGGCATTTGGTGTTACTTGTCCTGTTCTACCTACTGTTAGTTTTATTTCTTTTAATTTTGTTAGAACTTTTGTGGCTGGGAATTTATAGGCTGTAGCCCATTTTGGATATTTTGATGTGTATCCTAGTTTTTGTTGTCCTTCTATGCTATCTAGTTTTATTACTATGCCGTCTATTTCATAGGGTAATGATTCTCTATTTTCAGTCCACTTTGAAATGAATTCTAAAAGTTCTTGTATTCCATTTAATTTGGTGTTATTTGGATTTGTACTGAGTCCTAATTTTTTCATGTATTCAATGGCTTCAAAATGGCTTTTTAAATTGTAATCAAGGGGATTAGGTAAATGATATATAAAACAGTCTAAGTTTCTTTCAGCTGCTATTTTTGAATCTAATTGTCTAACTGAACCTGCTGCTGCATTTCTAGGATTGGCAAATTCTTGGAGATTATTAATTTGTCTTAATTTATTTAAATCATTGAATGATTTTTTACTCATATATATTTCGCCACGTACTTCTATATCAACTTTTTCAGATAAAGTAAGTGGGATGCTTTTTATTGTTACGGCATTATGGGTTATGTCTTCTCCGGTTACTCCATCACCTCTTGTTGCTGCTCTTACGAGTTTTCCTTCTTTGTAGAGTAAGGAAACAGATAATCCGTCTATTTTAAGTTCTGCTATGTATACTGGGTTTTTTATTTCTTTTCTAACTTTTTCATCAAATGCAATAATTTCTGTTTCATTAAAAACGTTGCTTAAACTAAGCATTGGAATTTCGTGGGTAATTTTATTAAATGATTCAATTATTTTTCCACCTACTCTTACGCTTGGAGAGTCATCTCTTTTAAGTTCAGGGTTGTTTTTTTCTATTTTTAATAATTCTTGCATGTACCTATCATATTCTTGATCGGTTATTGTAGGTAAATCAAGTGTATAGTATTCAAAATTGGCTTTATTTATTAATTCAATTAATTCGTTATATCTATTTTCCATTTATCTTAATAATAGGTGACTGTTACTAACCTATTTCTCCTTTTCTCTTAATTATTTTGGTGTTTTTAATATAGATTTATAAAAGGTGTTTTATTACTTTTTAGTTTGTACAGTCTAACTAATTATGACCTTGTACATAATATTATTATAGCATGTATGAGTTTAAATATAAATAGAGTGGATTGAATTTTTTATGGATTATGGATAGATTTTTATTAGTGTGTCTTAATGTTATAAATTTAATTATTCATAAAAAAAATACATAATTACTATCAAGGGATATCCCTAGAGTTACTATGTATTATATATTATTAGAAAAAAATCATCTTTAGCCCATAAATTGATTAAGGCAAAAATGATTTGTTAATATCTTATTTGAATGATTTATAAAGGGCAATTACTATACAGTATGTTATGAAAACAAAGGTTGATAGCAAGTAAATAACGGTCACTATTTCTCCTAAGAAATAACTATTTATAAACTTAATATTTTGAAAATATATTAGTAGTAAAGATGATAAGAATACTAATAAATTTATAATAAATATATAAAATAATCCTTTATTATTATTTTTATTTAGCATATCTATTATGATGTTTATTAGGCATACTAGTGAAATATAAAGAGAAACATAAAATACAATAGCAAGTGACTGCATAAGGGTAGTATTTATGTTATAGGACATAAAATAAAGTAAAAAAGAAACAAACATAGTTAAAGCTGATGTCCCTAATGTGTTAGTAAGGGTAATCTTTTTGTTTTTCTTTATTAATGATGATATTTTCATGCCTATTATAATTAGAACTATTAAAGAAAATAGATATCCAGCATTTAAAAAGATTAAGGATAAAGTGTTTTCATTATTTGAATACTTACTAGATAAAGTAAAAGATAATATAGTAATTCCAAGCATTATTAAAATTATAAAATTAGAGTTTTTGTAAAATGATTTTAAGTTTTTTTTCATGATTGATCTCCATTCTTAAATAATTATAACATATTTGATTTAGTTTTAGATATAATTTAATTAAGAAAATGAGGATGATATTTATAAAAAATATTGTTTATAAAAATCTTAATTTTATTTTAGGTTTAATAATTTTAATTGGATTATTACTTTTAAGTAAGTATAATATTTATGATAAAGTAGACAGTAATGATAAAATGTGTATTAAAGAAAGTATTATTGATGATAAAGAAAGAACTATTTCTATCTGTGATAATAAGGAATTATTTATAGATGATAAAAGAATTATTATTAGTGGTGTTCTTCATATTTACAATTTATATGATAAAAAAAGCAATAGT
>JAVWTD010000012.1:0-29470 GCA_036667875.1 Bacilli bacterium | reverse complement strand
TGTAGATTTAGAAGCAAGCTCCATTTTCTTTTCATATTCTACAATAATTATTTTTTTAAAACTATATTTTTTATTACAGATAATAAAAATGAAACAAAAAACATAATAATAGTAAAGTTAAATATTAAAATAAATTTTTTAAAATTAAAATTTAAAATACTATCCATAATTAAATTATTTGGAATAACATTATTTTTAAATAATAATGTCAAAATAAAGATAAGTAAAAATAATAAGAATAAAGACATTATCATGATAAATAGTAATCTAAATAAAATTGAAAAACACATATTTAATTTATTACTATTCGTTTTGGCAATATTAGAATTACTATCATACTTAGACATTAAAATAATTGAAGTAATTGTTAAAAATATCATAACACAAAAAATTATTTTCATTGTTAATTGTTTATTTTGTAATAAAACATTTGTATCACTAGAGTTTTCAAGTAAATTGCTATATGAACTGTATACTACGATTGAAGAATTTGAATCAAATTTTTCAATTAACTTTTCATAATCTGAAATTTTATTTGGAAAAACTAGAATACCGGTTTTAATAAGTTCTTTCGACCAAGTCAAATCTTTTGTTTCTTTTAAATCACTCTTTATTTCTTCAACAAATTTATTACTAGTAAATATTTTTTTATAGATTCCTTGAACTTTATATGTTAATTTTTCATATGTTTTATTTAATTCTTCTCTATTTCTCTTATATTCGTCCCAAGTCATATTTTTAATTTTTTGAAATTCTGATAAATCATAATTTATAATTCCAACAATTTTAACTTTAGTTAATTCACCAAAATCAAAAGAATTTTCAAATCGGACAATTTCAGCATAATTATTTGGATAAAAAAGTTTTTCTTCTCCATAAACATTCAGACCAATTTGCATTAATAAATCTGCAATATAATTTGATATTACTATTTCATTATTATTTACTGGCATTCTTCCAGTAATTTCTATTGGAAATTCATCATTTTCCCATTCAACAATTGAAAATCCCTCACTCCATATATTATATGGTTTATCATTATCAAAAAAATTTTGCTTTCCATTAAAATATTCAAACAAATTCTCTTGATACATCATTATATCGTTTGATTCAATATGAGAAGTTCCTATTTCATACATATTATGACCTTTAATATTTATATTAGAAAGTACATTTTTAATCTGTTTATTATCATCTTTTAATAATTTTGTATAATTTTTTGTCATTTCATTTGCAAAATAATTATTAGATTTTTTTATGTCAATAAATTCTTCATTATTGTCAACTAGAAATTCAAGATGCTGCCTAGAAGTTTCATCTTTATAGCCTTTGAAAAAGTCAAACGTAATTACAGAAAACATTGTTAATATAATTATAGAAAATACAAAAAAATAATGAAGTTTATTATTTTTTATATTCAAAATATTCATTTGAAAACATTCAAAATATTTATTTCTTTTATCATCCAAATTCTCTTCACATCCTTAAACTATTGCATATTTTTTTTAGCGAAATCTCTTATATCTTTTACCATTGTAATATACTCATCGATTTCATCAGTACTATCTGGAGAAAAAACATAATCATAATCTGAGATTTCTTCAATTGTCATAGACCCATATTCATAATCTGTTAAAATAATTCTCTGATTCAAAATTGAAACGCGTCCATATTTGACATTATTATAAACAAATGAATCATTAATACTTGCATTTTTTGTTTTTTTTAAAAAAGCTATATATACATCATTAATTTTTAACGGTGTATTTCCTCCTATATAATTAGAACTAACACTATTCCAACTATAAACCAAATCATAAATATTAATAATATCATTAACTTTCAAATAATTTCCCTTAATTACCTTAACAATTTTACATTTATTAATAATCCCATTTCCCTTAAAAATTGGTTTTTCTTTGTTCTCAACTACTAATATATAATCTGAGATTTCTTTTAAATCATCTATTGTTTTAACATTTGAATCAATAAAAAATTCACTCAATCCTAAATCTTTATCATAAGTCAATTCTAAAGTTTTATTTTTGCTATTAACGCTTCCAATATAATTATATACACTATTCTTAGAAAATTCTTTATAATCAATATTTATAAAATTTTTCTTTGCATAAATAATAACACAGCCTGATAAAATAATAATTAATAAAAGTGCAATAATAAAATATTTCTTTATTTTCATAATTTTATCTCACCTATAATTTCACCATTGTCAATATGATAAATTTTATTGCATAATTTTTTTAAATCATCTTTATTATGACTCGCTATCAAAACTAATTTCTTTTTCTTTTTTAAATCATTAATAAGAAAATATAATTTCTTTACACTAGTTTCATCAAGACCATTAGTAGGTTCATCAAGTATGATCAATTCTTGATTTTCCATTATAGTTTGAGCAATTCTCAATTTTTGTTTCATTCCCAAAGAATATTCACGGTATTTTTCAGGCTGATCATCTTTTAATCCCACCATATTCATTGTTTCTCTTATTAATTTTTCGTTTTTTTTATGATTAATTTCATATAACATAGATAAATTTTCAAATCCATTTAAGTGAGAAAAAAAGCCTGGTTCTTCAATAAGTAAGCCAATTTTACTCAAATCATAATCATCATTTATTAATGATTTATTATCAATGATTATATCACCCGTAGTTGGATATATTAAAGTTACAATAGCTCTAAATAACATTGTCTTACCAGAACCATTTCTTCCATAAAAGCCATATACATTCCCGCTTGTCAAACACAAATTAATATTATTTAAAATATGTTTTTTCTTTATTACTTTTGAATAATTTTTTATTTCAAGAATCATTAATCTACACCTCCTAAAACATCATATTTCATATAAATTTTCTTAATAATATATATACATAATAGTATCAAAAATATTGTAAAAAAATTTATTTTAGTATTATAATACATACTAATAAATGGAAAGCAAATATTTATTTTATCAATCGAAAAATTAATCATTATAGTTAAACTTAGGATAATAACAAATAAATTCATAATAAACGAATACATAAAGTTTTTAAAATATAATGCTAATAGTAAAATAATCATATTTAAATAGAAATTTTCTATAATGTAACATAAAACTAATAAAACAACATCTATACTTATTTTAATACTTATGTTTGAAAAAAAACTAATGATAATAATCTGCAACAATATAATTGTAATATTTGTAAAAAAAGATGATAAACATATTTTAATTAGTAATAAATTGATAAATCGTTTTCTATTTATATATCTCGTATCAAAATGTTGAATTTCAAAAAAATATTTTTTTGAAACAATTACTATATTAAGTATAATTGGCAATAACCATATTATGTTAAGAATATATGCATCACTCCAATATATCAAAATATAGTTTATAAAACTAAAATAAGAATTATAATCAAATGAATTTATAAAAAAAATCTTCATAGTTGAAATGATAAGAATAACTACCAAAAAAAGTAAGAAATTCCTAATATTAACTTTCTTCATAATTAACCTCCGCTAAAAAGCAATCATTCTTTATCCCTAAAAAAAACTGTATGGAAGTAGAAAACAAAAAAAACATAATTAAAATAAAATCAATAAAATACCAATTATATACGAATGGCAATACAAAAATATAACTAAAATCACAAATGGACTGACTATTACCAAACCAATTAAAATGTTCAAGTAAAAAATCTAAAATACTCCATATTCCCAAAAAAATACCAATTGATAAAGATCTGTTTTTAAAAAATATATTTAACAATTTTACAATATTAACGATAATAATAGAGATAAGAACTCCATTAAAAATCATTTTAAATACAACTGTTATGATTTTTTCAAAATTCATTATATTAAATAGTATAATAGGAATATTTATTAAGATAAAAACCATTAGAAATAATAATAGTTCTATTTTAAAAACATAAAATAATGAATTGAACAAATTTTTATTTCTCAATACAAATATCGAGTTACTAAGCAAATTGTCTATTGTAAAATATACAGTTAAAATCATTACTATTAATGAATATCTTATAATTGGCAACATAAATATTGCACGATAAGATTCATAAAAATCAGTTCTAACGTTGTATCCTATAAATACTCCAAAAATTATTGGAAATATAAAAACAATAAAAAATATAGGCGATTTGAGAATATATTTCATATTAATACATCCTTTTTGAAAAATTTGTATCCTATCAAAAACAAACTTATTATGATAAGAATAATTATACACGTAAAATAATGTATAATAGTAAATTTATTAAATGGTTGAAGTAAATTAATCATTGAAAAAGTACCTAGACCAATACGACTAAATAGCATATCAAGTATTACTAAAAAAATAATTGGAATAAAATAAATAATCAATTTATTTTTTATAAAAAGTGAAATTGAATAAGAAAAAGCAGAAAGTAATCCGTAAATTATTGAAGTGCTTACATTTATTAAAACAACAAATAAAACAGGATTAAGTAGCCTAACGTTATCCAAAAAGAAACCATTCATTGAATTTAAGGAAAAAGCAACTCCTTGAGTTAATGTAACATTATTTCCAGTTCCATAAATAAATCTCAAAATAATATAATTGAATAAAAATCCAAAAAAACAAATAAACGTTGTCACTAAAAAGCACAAAACAAATCTTACTATAATATTTTTTTTAAAATCAATTCTAGTGATAAGTAAATTTGTGATTTTATTTCTGTTTTCTAAAACATCAGAATCAGATAAAATCATATTACAAACAATAGGAATAATTATTATAAGTAGTGTTTGTAAACTAACATTAATATTATATAAGATAAACTGGTATTCTCCAGTACAAAATTCTTCATAAAATTGATTTAATCTTAATGATTCATTAACACATAAGAAAACATGAACTAAGTTAATTATAAAAACAATAATTATTGCTAAATATAATTCTTTTTTGTTGAATAGATATTTAATATTATATTTTAGTTCTTTCACAATCCAATCCTTTCTCTAAAAAAATGAATAAGGTCTTTGCTGAAAGACCTTTATCAAACTATTAGTAAATTTCAGTTATCATATTGCCAATATCCTGATACTGTAGGCGTAGATGAATTTGAAGTATTATTACGAACACTAAGATATACAGGCATAGTTGAGGATAAAGATTGCATATAATAAACAGTATATCGTATTGCTTCAGTAGTTACATTAGTTGTTGGTCCATAATTTGTCCAATTCCATTTGCTTCCATCATACCATTTACCTCTTGCTCTAAATCCTAGAGAACTTGTTCCATTCATATTTGTAACACGTACATATCCTTCATTAGATGTATTTGTTTTTGTATATTCTGCCATTTCTGACCACCCAGAATAAGCTCTAAGTTTTTGTGAAAAATATGGCAATGCCGCTGCACTTACTGAAATAATTCCAACAGTTAAGAAAAATACAAATGTGGAAATAACTAAAAATTTCTTTGATTTTCGCATAAAATTTCTCCTTTCTAAATAGATTTGTAGGATAGACTAGACTAAATATTATATATCAGCATAATAATAAATAGAATACTGCCATCCATCTTACTGAATTCATTATATCATATTTGTCAAAAAAAAATCATAAAAATTTACAATATTTTAAAAAATACTCGTTACAGTTTAGTCAAGGAACTGAAAAACAAGTGAGTTTTGCTCATTTTTTATTATGCAATAACAACACTACCATCAAATGCTGATGTTAAAGTATTCAATATATCTATACTTTGTTTTTTATAAGTTAAGATGCAACTCTTAATATTTAAATAACTTTCAGCTCCATTCTCACTTCTAAACTTACCAATTTTTTGTTTTATTTTAACTCCTCTTTGTGATGATTCAGCATTATTATTTGTTGATGGGACATTGAAATCTTTTAGAAAATATAAAATTTCATCTCTATCACCACGTATTTTATTATTCATTTTTTTATTATCATATTTTAATCTAGTAAATAATTTTAATTCTTCATAAAATAAATGATTTGTTGTATCTTCTTTTAATTCTTTTTCCCATTCATTAATAATTGAATCATATCCACTAATTATTTTACAGTATTCTTGCTACACGAATAAAATCTAGCTGCTGACTTGATTCCAAAATTTTTTGCATATCTAACAATCTCTAATCTTTTATTTTTTATATAACTTTCATTTTTATTATTTTTATAAACTTTGTTATATGTTGACCACATAATTAAACACCCCTTTCTAAGGAACTATTATATATTATAATTAAAAAACACATAATTACCACCAAGGTATTTTTCTGGGGTCACTATGTATTATATATTATTAAAACATTAAAATAAAAGAATTTAAAATAATGTAAAGCCTAATTTAATAACAGAAATTTACAACTGATATATTAAACAAAATGTGGGATACTGATGTAACTTATTTAATAATTAAAGGTTCAAACGCATACCTATCTACTATTATTGATTTATATGATAGGCATTTTATTATATATAAAATATCTAAATATAATGATGATTAATTAGTTATGGATACTTTAAATAAAGTTTTGAAAAAGAAAAAATGTATATGGTTTGATTGTACAAAGTAATCATGGATTACAATATACATCTTTTGAGTACAAAGCTATATGTGAATCAAAAAAATTCAAATTTCTATGAGTAGAAAAGGAACTACAATAGATGATTCTCCAATAGAAAGCTGGCTTGTTCTTTTTAAAAGGGAAATTTCGTACAGCAATAATATTACATCTTTACAAGAATATATTCAACTTGTAGAAGATTGGATATTATTTTACGATAAAGCCAGATTAAAATCAAGGGTTAAGAAAAAAAAGGAAAACTTACAAAAAAGGAGAAAAATATTTTTCTCCTTTTAATTTACTGATTTTTTTATTGATGTCTATCCGTAAGTGTTCACATCGTTTATTCAGTTTTTTATTTAACTGCTTTTTCAGCAGTCTCTTATTTTGTAATTCTTTTTTTGTAGATTTAGAAGCAAGCTCCATTTTCTACTATATTTCTTATGAAGGTACCTATATATTGTCCGTATGTAAAAATCATTTCAATTATAAGGTTAATAATTGGTAACATGATGATACATGATATAACAATAAGGATAGTTTTATAATTTTTCTTTAAATTTTCAATTAAAGTGGGCATATTGATCCGTTAGATAGTCTGCGAATTGCAGATCCTACGCTTCTTCCTAAATCAAGGAATGAGTTTACTCCTCTTACTATTCCACTTATAAAATTACCTGATACACCGGCTCCGCCATAAATAGACATTAATTCATTTTCTTTTATTTCCATATTCTCTCTCCTTCTAGTTGCATGGAAGTGGTCTTACATATCCGTCGATCACTCCTATTAGGAATACAATTCCTGCTATGATAATCAAAATGGTTCCTGCTCCTCCACCTTTTACTTCCATTAATTCTTTGTTGTTAAGTTCTTTCATTGTTTAAGTCCTCTCTTAGTTCTTTTACTAAAGTCTTCATAATTGTTGTTTTCTCTTCTACTTCTATTATTACCTCTTTTTCTTCGCATTTTTTAAAATCAATTATTGCTTCATAATACTGATTTTTTTTCTTTATTTTGTTTTTGTATTCTTCATGTTCTATTTTTATTGTAGGATTTTTAGAAACTAATAAAATTGATGTTTTGTTGTTTTTTACTGGATAAATTTTTATTGTTTTTTTTGTGTATTCGAAATTTAAAAATATTTTGCATAAAAGATAACTAAAGACTATTGAGGCTATAAGGTAAATTGTAAATATTTTTTTTATTGGAGTTTTTAGGGTAATTTCTGAATTATCAAATATGTTTATGTTATTCATTTCTTTCTACACTTTCTGTTACTTTTCCGTTTTCTATTTTTATCATTTTATCGTATAAGTCCATGTTTTCAAGTCGATGAGAAACAATTATTATTGTTTTGTCTTGAAACATTCTAAATATATTTTTTAATATTTTTCTTTCTAAGTTTACATCAATTTGGTTTAATCCTTCATCAATTAGTAGGATATCAAATGGTTTTATTATTGAGCGAGCTAAAACTATTCTTTGTTTCTGTCCTCCTGAAATATTAAATCCGTTCTCTTCAATTAAGGTATTATATCCAAGGTTTCCATTTATTATTTCATCAATATAACATGCTTTTACTACTTCTTTAAATTTTTTGCTATTACCATAAACTATATTATTATAAATACTATCTGTAAATAGAGTTTCATTTTGGGAAATGTAAATATGATTAATTTTAGAGTCAACGAGATCAAAATTGTTTATTGAAATCTGTTTTCTATCTATTTTATAGTATTTCATTAATATTTTTAAAAGGGTTGATTTTCCACTTCCGCTTGGTCCGGTAATTAGGACTTTTTTCCCTTGTTTTACTGTTAGAGATAAATTTTTTAATATTAAATTATTGTTATTGCTAAAATTTAGATTATTTACTATTATGTCTCCTGTCTTGTTATCTAGTTCTTTTATATCTGTTTCTTTTAAAACCATTTCAAAAACTTTTTTGGCTATTTTTTTTGCTTCAATTATTGTATAGTCTAAGTTTAATAAATTTTTTATTGGTGATAAGAAGAATACTAAAATAGCATTGAATGACAAAAGGGTTCCTAGAGTAATTTGATTTTCTTTTAATAGAATTACTCCTGCGAATATTATAGTCATTTCTCCGATTTCACTGATTAGTTCTTTTAAAGCATTTTGGGTGTTTAAAATTTCATCTATTTTTACTATTTGTTTTAAGTATTTGATATAAAGTATTTCATATTTTCTTTTAATCATATTTTTGATTCCTAGACCTTTTATTGTTTCTATTCCATTTATACTTTCAATTAAACAGGTGTTCATATTGGCTTGTTTTATTTGCATCTGTTCTATATTTGCTTTTAATATCTTGTTGTATAGGGTTACAATTACGCTGTATAAAAGCATTATAATGACTGCTATTAGGGTTAGCTTTTCATTTAGTATGAATAGGACTAGAAAGGAAAATATTGTAAGTGGTAGGTCTAGAAATACTGACAGTAAGACTTTATTAATGGCTTCTCTTAGTTTTCTTAATTCTGTATATCTTGTTATTATCTCTCCAGATGTTCTATTTCGGTAATAGCTGTAAGGAAGAGAGAGAATTTTATCAAAAATATCTAAACTTAAGGTGGCATCAATTCTTTTGTTAAATTCGATTAGTATTTTGTTTCTTAAAGTGTTTGATATAATTTGATATATTTTAATTAATATGAAGAATATAAATATTATGGATAAGACATTTTTATTATAGTTTATTTTATCGAATGTATATTTCATATAAAATGATGATATTATTGATAAGAACATATATATAAATGATGTAGTTAAAAGCATTTTTATTGTTGATTTATTTTTTGATATTAAATCTTTTATAAATATTTGGTTGTTATAATTTCTTTTTTCTATTGTTTTTACTGGATACATTACTATTAAGATATTATTATAAATAGTACTAAATTCTTCAAATTTTATTCTTTTTATTTTTGATTGGGGATCAGCTATTATTAAAGATTTATTTTTGAAGTTTATTTCATAAATAACTACATAATGATTATATTTTTTATCCACGGTTGTATGGGCTATGGCTGGTAAAACTAGATTTTCGTTAAATTCTTGAAGGGTTGCTTTTATACCAACGGCGTTCATTCCTATATCTTGGGCGACCTTTTTAATATTAAATGCACTTACTCCATCTTTAGTGGTTTCCAACATTTCATTTAAATCATCTATGCTTATATATCCTTTATAATATTTAATTATCATTTGCATGCATGTTGCTGCACAGTCTTTAAGTCCTTCTTGTTTTGTGAAGGGATATTTTTTTATCACTCTCTCACCTCCTTACCTATAACATACTTCTTTTAAGGTGAGTTTCCTTTTTATTTTAAAAAAAAATTAAAAATAGAATTATTATTATCAAATTATAAGAAAAAAAGAAAACTTTCGCTTTCTTTCTTCAATCATTAAATTGATTTTTACATCATATCCTCGAGTTCATCATCAATTTTTTTAGCTATTCTTAGTTTCTTATCCATCATTTCTTCTACTGAAGCTACTACTTTATCACCATATTTTTGATATGCAAAAACTGATGCAGCTCCTAGTCCTAGAAACATGATATCTTTAGCTATTTTCATAATTTCACCTCACACTGGTATCGATACAGTAATAGTATGGGTAATTTATTTTGTATTATACAATAGATTTAAGATTTTATTTTTTAATGATGTTTTTCTTATATATTCGTTATTATTTGATACACAATCTATAAAACTTGTAGGTTCACCGATTATAATTAGTTTCTTTTTTGCTCTTGTAACAGCTGTATATAATAGTTTTCTATAAAGCATTCTTTTATAACTAGAACAAATTGGTACAATAACCATTTCTGTTTCACTTCCTTGTGCTTTATGAATACTTATAACAAATCCATGTTTAAATTTATTAAAGTTTGATTGAGTATATGTTACTTCGGATTCATCAAACTTAATTACTATTTCTTGTCTTCCGCTTTCTGAATTTCTTGCATCAATTATTTTAGATATTATTCCTATATCACCATTATAGACATTATCTTCTGGTTGGTTTACAAGTTGAAGGACTTTATCGTTTTCTCTATAAATTACACTACCATAATAAATTTCTTTTTTTATTCTTGATGGTGGGTTAAAGATTCTTTGAAGGACAACATTTAAGTTATCTATTCCGTTTTCTCCAAAATACATTGGAGCCATTACTTGTAATCTTTTATAATCATATCCTTTATTATAGACTTGAGTACAAATTTTTTTCAAGTTTTCTTTTAGACTTTCTTTTGAACACGGAAGAAACATATAGTCACTTTTTGGTTCAATAAAGTTTTCACTTAATTCGTTGTCTTTTATCTCAAGTGCTAGTTTATTAATATATGAATCCTCTTTTTGACGGTACAATAAATCTAAATGTATTGTATCTATTACTTCACTTTCAATAAGATCTTTTAATACTTGTCCGGGTCCTACACTTGGTAGTTGGTTGTAATCTCCTACTATTATTATTCTAGCATCTTTTACTAAACCCTTAAATAAATTATCTAAAAGATTTACATCAATCATACTAGCTTCATCAATAATAACTAGTCTTTGTGTTGCCTTATTATATTCATCAACAGAAAATTTATCGGTTTCTTTATTCCATTTTAAGAATCTATGTATGGTTGATGCTTGAAGTTTTGCTCCTTCGCTCATTCTTTTACTAGCTCTTCCTGTAGGCGCTAGAAGTGCTATTCTTTCATCAATTTTATTTCCTACTAATTTTTCTAATTGTATATATAACTCTACAATTGCTTTTATAATAGTTGTCTTTCCAGTACCTGGACCTCCTGTTATTATTAATACTTTATTTTCTAGTGAAGATATTATTGCTTCTTTTTGTTTGCTGTTATAAACTATTCCGGCATTTGATTCTAAATGTTCAAAATATTTTTCAATTCTTTTATCTTTTTTTATTGGTTTATTTACTAAGTTTATTACTCGTATTGCTATATTCATTTCTGCATCATACATTTCTTTTAAATAATAAGCATCATCTTCTTTTACTATCTTTTCTTCTTTTTCTAAAAGATATAAATATTCATCATAATAATCTCCTGATATTGAACAATTTAAGTATTTTTCGGTTTCTGTTACTATATCATTATATTGTTGATAAGTATCTCCATTTTTATAGATTAAGTTAGTTAAAGAATAATAGATTACTGCTTTTATTCTGTTTGGGTTTAGTTCGTTTATTCCATTTGATAGTGCTATTTCATCTACTTTTTTAAAATTTACATTATCTACATTACCTATTATTTGGTAAATGTTTGATTCAATTATCTCTTTTATTTTAGATTTATAAACATTATAAATAAGTATTGATTCTTTTATAGGAAACCCTAAATCTGAAAGATAAACTATTAGATTATGACTTTCTTCATATTCTAATAAGACATTATAAATATAGTTTGCTTTCTTTTTACTTAGTTTAGGAATATCATTTAAAACTTTTTCATCTTTCGTAATTAAATCTAGGGCTTCAAGACCTAATGTTTCTACTATTCTTGTTGCCAGTTTTATTCCAACTCCAGGAAAGAGATCACTTGATAAAAATTCAATTACTCCATCTTTGTCTTCGGGTTTTACTCTTTCATAGTTTTTAACATTATATTGAAATCCAAATTTTGGATGTCTTATAGCTTCTCCATAAAAGATATATGTATCATCTATATTTAATGCAGGAAATGAACCTGTGAAAGTGACTGTTTTATTAATATAACTTTCTAAAGATGGATCGTTTGTATCTCTTACTTTACAAAGACCAATTACAAAACCCTTATCTGAACTAAATATTTTTCTTGTATAATTACCTTTTATATATTTTTCCATATTTACCACCTATCTATTTAAAAAAGATACTATGTATCTTTAATCTAAACAGTAAGGATACTCAATTTTTTTGATTTTTGTTTTTACTGTTTCGCTTGTAAAAGCATGTTTAGATTTTATTATTAAAAAGTTGCCTGTGTGTCCTATTATATATCCATCTTTTTCTGTTTCAGGAATAAAATAAACTTCAGTTCCTACAAATTTTTCCATGTATTCTATTTCTAGTTCTTTAGAAATATTTAAAAGTGTGTGAACTCGTTCTTTTTTTATTGTTTCAGATACATGATCTGAAAGTGTTTCTGCTACTGTTCCTTTTCTTACTGAAAAAGGAAAGACATGAATTTTTGTAAATTTTATTTTTTGAATATTTTGGATAGTTATCATAAAGTCTTCATCAGTCTCTCCTGGAAAGCCTACAATAACATCTGTTGATATTGAAATGTTTGGTCTAATATTTCTTATCTTATTTATTTTATCTATAAAATAGTTTATATCATATTTACGGTTCATGGCTTTTAATGTTTTATCACATCCAGACTGTAAAGGTATATGCATGTGGTCGACAATTATTTTATTATTTTTTAATACTTGAAGAAATAAGTCATCCAATTCAGTTATTTCTATAGATGAGATTCTTAATCTTTCTAATCCGTCTATTTTACATATTTCTGTTAAAAGATGAGAGAAATCATAATTTATATCACTTCCATAGTGACCAGTATGAATTCCTGTTAATACTATTTCACGGTGACCATTTTTAATTAATGTTTTTATTTCTGATAAGACGTCTTCCACATTTTTGCTTCTAACTTTTCCTCTTGAATAAGGAATAATACAGTAAGAACAAAAGTTTTCACAGCCATCTTCAATTTTTACAAACGATCTTGTTTTATTAAAGTTATTTAATGACATACATTCAAATTCTTTATCATCTAAAACAGTTACATCGATAATTTGTTTTTTTGTTTCTGTATATTTGTGGATATAGTCTAATATTTTAGTCTTTCCATGGTTTCCTAGAACTATTGATACTCCGTCCATATCTTTTAGTCGTTCAGGGTTAATTTGTGAAAAACAGCCTGTTACAATCAAAATTGAACCAGGATTATTTTTTATGGTTTGTTTAATAATCTTTAAAGATTTTGAATCACTCTTATTAGTAACTGTACATGTATTTACAATCGCAATATCTGCATTTTCATTAACTTCTTTATATCCTTCATTTAAAAGGATGTCTCTCATTACATTGCTTTCATAAGTATTTACTTTGCATCCAAGTGTATTTATTAAAAATGTCATATAATCCTCCTAAAATAAAGCCTTAAAGGCCTTTTCTAAATTCCTTTAAGGTGTTTAAAAATTCATCAGTATCATCAAAAAATGGAAGTATCTCATTAGTCTTTTTTTCTTCATCAATAATTTCAGTGTTTGATGGATATTCATTTATTTGTTCTTGTCTTCCAAATATAGGTGAGATAAACTCACTGCTTGTGTAAATAACTGGTTCTATTTTTTCTTCTATAAAGTCTGAATCTTCAAAAATAGGTTCATCATCATAAATAGTTACTGTAACAGGTTCTGGAATAACTTCTTCTTCTTTAGAAGATAATTCTGTTTCATTACGATCTAGTATTTCAAAAAATTCTTTTTCATAATCTTTAGCGTCTTCTATTGATATTTCCTTTATTGGTTCTTCCTTAGTAGACATCATTTTTTTTCTTAATTCTTGATAACTTATGACTGCTTCTCTATCTTGTTCTTCTTCATACTCATCTATTTTAGCAATTTTTTCTTTATCTAAATCTTCAGTAAGTGCTTTTAAAACTTCTTCAATACTAGTCTTATTACGACTATCTTGTTCTGTTTCTTTTGCAGTAATAAATATTATTTCTTCATCCATTTTTTTATCATCTGGTCTTTCTATTTCATTATTTACTTCTTCTTTTTGTATTTCTATTTCATTGTTTACTTCTTCTTTTGTTATTTCTTTATTTGGTTCTTCTATTTGTGGAATGTTTTCAGTTGCTAAAGAAATCTTAACGTCTGGTTTTTTTTCTTCCGCTTTTTCTTCTACATCAGGTATTTCTTTTGTATCAAATGTTTCTAAAACTGAACTTTTTTTGTTTTTCTTTGTTAGGAAGATAAGCAAAATAATTCCTGCAAAAATGATAATTACTGCAAGAACTCCAAGTATAATAAAATCGGTCAATGTTAAGTTATCTAACATTTTGCATCACTCCATATTTTCATAATTAAGAACACTGAGAACGAACATTGGTACAGTTTCGACTCTCATTATTTTAGACCCTAAAGAAACCCTAGTAAAACCTATTTTTTCTAAGTATTCTTCTTCTTTTGGGGATATTCCACCTTCTGGTCCAATTACTATATTTATTTTATCATAATTTTTATTATTGGTCAAAAAATTTTTAAATTGTAAAGTTTTTGTAGAAGTACTACATACCATCTTTAATCCGTCAAGTTCTTCTAATTCGTTTAATTTTCTTACTTTCGTAATACTAGGAATATCAGTTCTTTTTGATTGTTCACTGGCTTCTTTAATTATCTTTGACCATCTTTCTAACTTTTTTTCTTCTTTTTCTGGAGTTCTTTTAACTACTGATCTTTCCATAATGACAGGAATTATTTCGTCTACTCCAAGTTCTGTTGCTTTTTGTAAAATTAAATCAAATTTTTGTTCTTTTAATAATGGTATTATTAAGACTCTTTTAATTATATTTGATTTGTCTTTTTCTATTATTTTAATTTTATCTGCTTCATAGTCTGCATTTAATTTACATAAATAAACTTCATGATCAAATACAACTTCTATTAATTCGTTTTGTTTCATTCTCATTACTTTTATTATATGATATAAATCATCTTTATTTAATGTAAATATATTATTTTTTAATTCTTTTGAAAAATATCTTTGCATTTAATCACCATATACATTTTAGCAAAAAAAAAGACTTAAGTCTATTAAACTTAAGTTATTTGATTATAAAGTTATCGATTTATATAAATAATAATAAATTTAGGCTAGAAATTTTCTTATTTATTATTTTTATCTATAGTTAGATAAAACAGAGTCGATATTATCTATCTTTAGTTTTTCTAATTTTACTAGTTTATCGATTGATTCTACATTTGTTATTTTATATTTTAGTAATAGATTTAATGCTTCTAAATTAAATTCATTTATTCTTTTTCCGTCTTTATACTTTTCTTTTAAAGTATCAAGTTCATTTATTGCTTTTGTTGTTTCTTTGGTGTAATTACTAAGTAATGGTGTATTATTAAGTATTTTAGTTTTTAAAGTAGAACCTTTTAGAAAATCAATATTGGTCATTGGAAATGATAATATATATAGGGCTACAAATACAACTACATAGTTTTCAATAGCTCCTAATATCATTCCCCCAATTTTTGATGGTAATATAAAAATAAGGGTTAGTTTAATAATACGTTCAAGTATTTTTGAGATGTAAATTAAAATTTGTAATAAACTTAAAAAGACTACTAGGAGTATCAAAAAAGATAGTACTTCATAAAAGAGTATATTCAAAACTGATACACCCGCTAGAGGTCCTTTAAATGTGAAAAACGGTAGAATTCTAAATAGTATTTGTGATAACATTCCTTTAAAAGAGAATGCTAAAATAACTGATAGGAAAAAGCCAAAGAAAGATACTAATTGTCTTATAAATCCTCTTTTAAATCCTACTAAGGCTCCAAAACCAATTATTATTAAAATTATTATATCAACTGCATTCATGTTCATCCATCCTTTCTATTTAATTATATTATATTATACTATAAAAATAAAGCATTTTATGTTAAAATAGTATTTAAGGAGTGATAACTATGTCAACAATTACTGTTAGTGTGAGCGATAAAACCAAAGAATCAATGAGTTTAATGTATGATGATATGAAACGATTAAAGACACCACCATACGCTTTATTTCAAGCTGATGATGGAGATACTGTAGTAACTTTATATCAGTCAGGTAAGGCTGTTTTTCAAGGAAAAGATGCAGATTTAAGTAGTCAATTATGGATTGAAATGGAAAAACATAATAATCCTGATAAGTCTGTTAAAGTAACAAATAGTGAGGAAAAGAAGAAAGACAAGGTTGAATCTAAAGATCCAAAAGTCTATAATTTTACAACTATTGGATCTGACGAAGTTGGCACAGGAGATTATTTTGGTCCGATGGTTGTAACAGCTGCTTATGTTAAAAAAGAAGATATAAGTTTTTTAGAAAGTCTTGGAGTAAAAGACTCTAAGAAGATGACTGATGAAGCTATCTTAGAAGTTGTTCCTAAATTTTATAATAAAATAATTTATAGTACTGTTGTTCTTTCAAATAAGGAATATAATGAGAGATACGCGAGTGGTAATAATATGAATAAATTAAAGGCTATTCTTCATAATAAAGTTTTATCTGATTTAAAGATGAAAGGATTATTTTATGATTATATTGTTGTTGATCAATTTGCAGAAAAATATGTATATTTTAGTTATTTGAAAGATAATCCATCCGCTGTAAAAAATATAACTTTTATGACTAAAGCTGAAGATAAATGTTTAAGTGTTGCATGTGCTTCTTTAATAAGTAGATTTATATTCTTAAAAGAATTTGGTCGCCTTAGTGAATCAATTGGTATTCTTCTTCCAAAGGGAGCAGGAACAGTTGTTGATAATGTTGCATGTGAAGTTGTTAAAAAATATGGTTTTGAGAAGTTAAACGAAGTTGCAAAAATAAATTTTAAAAACACTTCTAAAGTTAAAGAACTACTAAATATGTAGTTCTTTTTTGTAATTAGACAAATATAAAAAAAGTGGTATAATAATACCCATTAGAAGGGGTGTTATTATGGAACAAAGTTATTTAAGTAATCTTTCTAAATATAAATTAAACAAAATAATAAGTGAGAGTATTTCAAAGTTTAAAGAAAAATTAAACATTAGTAATTTTAGTTTTGGATGTGAAGTGGAATTCTTAGCAGACAAAGATTTAAAACTTATTAAAAATGATATTCATAAAAGACATATTGACTATAATGTTGATTATGATTCTTATTTGTATGAAACTCAAACTCCTATTTTAAAAAATCACATCGAAGATTGGAAAAACTTTAAAGAAGTTTTAAATATCATTAAAAACAATGGTGGTTATATAACTGATGATATGGGTGGTCATATTCATTTTGATCAATCTATAATTAAGGAAGAGAACTTAGTTTATTTTTTAAAACTTTGGTATTCATTTGAGGATATTATATATGAGTTTAGTTATGGAGAAACTGACCATCTAAGATTAAATGCTTATGAATACGCTAAGAAGCTAGGAGAGAAACTTAAAAGTAGAATTAATTTATATGTAAATGATAAAAGAAGATTAGGATTATTTTTGTTATTTAATAAAGAGTTTGGATTAAATTTAAACAATCATTTAATGTACAGTAGACAAGATAATTTCATTGAGGATTGTAAGGATACTTATGAGGTTAGATGTCCAAACGGTACATTAAACGAACTAGTATGGCAAAATAATGTAAATTTCTTTGCAAGTTTATTTAGGTTTGCCAATGATGACAATAACAAAGAATTAATAGATGCTTTTTATGAAGCTGGAAAACAAAGAGTTACATTTAAAAATGCTCTTCTTTTAGGAGATTTAATATATAGTGATAGTGAATCTAAAATAGATTATGTTAAACAATACAAAGGTGAATTTAGAAATAATAAAAAAGATAAATGATTAAATCGTTTATCTTTTTTAATGAATCTAAAATTATTTAATATCAATATTAAGTGCTTTTAACATCATTTCTGGTTTTCCTATTTTTAGAACTTCACTTATATTTAATCCAAGGTTTATGACAAATGAATACATGTTTTCTTTTAGTTTTATAATGTCTTCTGTTTCTAAAACATGTTTTTCAATTTCGATAAAATTTCCTAAATTTTCTACATTTTCTACATAAATATCAAATTCATCATTTTTATAGTGACTTCTAATATTTTTTATTGTAAACATTTCTTTTAAACCTGATTGATTAAATTGTTTTAATGTTTCATTTACATTTGTAATTTCTTTTTCAATATTATCTGAGTATAACCATTTGCCGGTTTCATCATATTTATCTATTTTATAAGATACTTTAAATTTTCCATTTATGTTTCTTAGTCTCAATGATTCCCCTATTTCTTTTTCATTATTTGGTTTTGAAGATAATTTATTTGGATCATAAAAATAAACATCCATAATTTTTTCTTCTCCAATAAAATTAAATTGACTTAATTTGTTTTTTGCTTCTTCTAAAGTAGAAAATAGTTCTACATTAATTTCTATTTCTTCCATTTTTATCACCTATAATGATTATAACATATATTATTTATATATAACAAAGGTATTTTAAGATAATAACTAAAAAAGATAGGTATTTACCTATCTTATTTTATTAATCCATTAATTCTTGTTCTAAAGCTTCAAGAGGTTCTTCTTTTAATACATCAATAGCTAAATCATAATCAGCTTTTTTGTATTTTTTTGCCCCTGTTCCTGCTGGTATTAATTTACCAATCATAACATTTTCTTTTAGACCTTCAAGTTTATCAACTTTTCCATGAATTGCAGCATCTGTTAAGATACGTGTTGTTTCTTGGAATGATGCGGCTGATAAGAATGAATCAGTTTCAAGAGATGCTTTAGTGATACCTAATAATACTGGACGACCAGTTGCTGGACGTTTTCCTGTAATAATTAGTTCTTTATTTAAATCAGCAAATTTATTAATATTTACCATTGTTCCTGGTAAGTATAATGAATCACCTGAATTAATGATTTTAATTTTTGAAATCATACGTTTAGCAATAACTTCAACGTGCTTATCTGAAACATCAACACCTTGAGAACGGTAAACTTTTTGAATTTCAAATACAATATATTCTTGAACAGTTAAAGGGTCAGTTACTGCTAGTAATTCTTTAGGGTTAATAGCACCCATAGTTAATCTTTGACCAGCGGTTACTTCTTCATTAAGTTCTACATGTAATTTAGATCCATAGTTAGATACGTGTTCACGTGTTTCTGTATCATTTTTAACAAAGATACTAAGTTGACCATTATTATCTTCAATCTTAGTAACAATACCATTGATTTCAGAAATAGTAGCCTTTCCTTTTGGATTACGTGCTTCGAATAATTCTTGTACACGTGGTAACCCTTGAGTTATATCGTCTCCGGCAACCCCACCAGTATTGAATGTTCTCATGGTTAATTGGGTACCTGGTTCCCCGATTGATTGTGCAGCCATGATACCAACAGCTTCTCCTGTTTCAACAATAGATCCAGTTGCTAAGTTTCTACCATAACATTTTTGACAAACACCGTGTTCAGTACGACATGTAAGGATTGTTCTTAAAGGAACACTTACAACATTAGCTTTAATTATTTTATCTGCTAAGTTTTCAGTAATATAAGTATCTTTTGCAGCTAGTACAGCTTTTGTTTCAGGGTGTAACACAGCTTTTCCTGTGAAACGTCCAACAATACGGTCTCTTAGTCCTTCAACTACTGTTCCGTCTTCTTTAACAAATGCTTCGATATTAACAAAGTTTCCTGTTTTACAGTCTTCTTCTTTAACAATAATATCTTGTGAAACGTCAACTAAACGACGTGTTAAGTAACCAGCATCGGCTGTCTTTAAGGCAGTGTCTACGGCTCCTTTACGAGTACCATGTGTAGATATAAAGAATTCAGATATTGTTATACCTTCAGAGAATGAAGATAGAACTGGAATTTCTACATAATCACCAGATGGTGTGTTGAATAATCCACGCATACCAACTAATTGAGTGTAAGACCCTAAGTCTCCACGCGCTTTTGAGTTAGTCATCATTGCGATAGAAGAATCTTTATCGTTTTTTAATCTTTCAGAAAGTTCAGCAGTTACTTCTCCTTTTGCTTTCATCCAAATATCAACAACTTTTTCATATCTTTCACGGTCTGTAATTAATCCACGTTTAAATTGTTTGTTTATTTTATCAACGTTTTCTTGAGCTGCAGCTACAATTTCTGGTTTCTTTTCAGAACCTTTAATATCATCAATTGAGATTGATATACCAGATAAAGTAGAATATTTAAAACCTAAGTCTTTTAATTTATCAAGCATTATTGATGTTTCAGTAGTGAAATATCTCTTGTAAATTTGAGCTATAAGTTTGTTTAGAATACCCTTTGCAAATGGTGTTGTTAACTCCATAGCTTTTATAGCTTCTGGAATATTAGTCCCCATTGGTAAGAAGTATTTTTTTGGAGTAACTCTTTCAATATTTTCTGCACTTCCATCATTAATATATTGGAAAGTATCAGGGAATATTTCGTTGAATTTTAATTTTCCAACTGTAGTTACTAAGTATTTATCTAAATATTCATCTGGGAATAATTTATATTTAAAGCTTCTAGCTGGAATAGCAATACGAGTATGAAGATTTAACTCATTTCTTTCGTAAGCCATAAGAGCTTCGTTAGCATTTTTAAATACGCGTCCTTCTCCAGGTTGGTTAGTTTTTTCTATAGTTAAATAGTAGTTTCCTAGAACCATATCTTGACCTGGTGTAACAACTGGTTCTCCGTTTTTTGGAGAAAGAATATTGTTTGCTCCAAGCATTAATACTCTGGCTTCAGTTTGAGCTTCAGGACTTATTGGAACGTGTACTGCCATTTGATCTCCATCGAAATCGGCATTAAACGCACCACAAACAAGTGGATGTAAGCGGATACTTCTACCATCGATTAATTTTGGTTCGAATGCTTGAATACCAAGTCTATGAAGTGTAGGAGCACGATTTAACATAACTGGATGTTCTTTTATCTTCTCTTCTACAATATCCCAAACACGAGGATCTTGATTTTCAATCATTTTTTTAGCAGCTTTAATGTTGCTTGCTATTTCTTTAGTAACTAAACCATTTATAACATGTGGTTTAAATAACTCAAGAGCCATTTCTTTTGGAATACCACATTCATACATTTTTAAAGTTGGTCCTACTACGATAACTGAACGACCTGAATAGTCTACACGTTTTCCTAGTAAGTTTTGACGGAAACGTCCTTGTTTTCCCTTTAACATACTTGATAAAGATTTTAAAGGTCTATTTCCTGCTCCTGTAATGTTACGTCCACGACGACCATTGTCAAATAGTGCATCAACTGCTTCTTGTAACATACGTTTTTCATTTTGAATGATAATAGATGGAGCTCCAAGATCCATTAATTTCTTTAAACGATTATTACGATTAATAACACGTCTATATAAGTCATTTAAATCACTTGTTGCAAATCTACCACCATCTAATTGAATCATTGGTCGTAATTCAGGTGGAATAACAGGTAAAGCATCAATAATCATCCATTCAGGTTTGTTTCCTGACTCTAGAAATGCGTTTAATACATCTAAACGTTTAATTAAACGAATTCTTTTTTGACTAGTTGAGTCTTTAATTTCTTCAATTTCAACTTTTATTTTTTCAACTTCTAAAGAAAGATTTACTTGTTCTAATAATGTTTTAATTGCTTCAGCACCCATTCCAACTTTGAATGAAGTTCCATATTTTTCATAGAAACTTCTATATTCTTTGTCTGAAATAGTTTGTTTCTTTTCTAAAGGAGCTGCACCTGGATCTAATACTACGTAAGAAACGAAGTATAGAACTTCTTCAAGATCTCTTGGTGACATATCAAGGACAAGTCCCATTCTTGATGGGATGCCCTTGAAGAACCAAATGTGAGATACAGGAGTTGCAAGTTCAATATGCCCCATACGTTCACGACGTACTTTAGCTCTTGTAACTTCAACACCACATCTATCACATACAATATTTTTATATCTTAATCTTTTGTACTTTCCACAAGAACATTCGAAGTCTTTTGTAGGTCCAAAGATCTTTTCACAAAATAATCCGTCTCTTTCTGGTTTTAAAGTACGATAGTTAATTGTTTCAGCTTTTTTTACTTCACCGAATGACCATGCCCTGATTTTCTCAGGTGAGGCGATAGCAATTTTTAATCCTTCAAATTGATTAACATCCATTATTCTTCGCCCTCCTCTTTCATAGTATCCATATCAAATTCTATGTCATCTAAACTTTCAAATTCATCTTCTAAATCGAAATCTTCATTAGTTTCAACTAATTCTTCTTCTTCATCAAGAAGTAATGGTTTATCACTTGTTAATTCAAAATCATCATTAGCTAAATAACTGTCTTTTTCGCTTTCTTCAAGTTCTTTAAGTTCAACAAATTCTCCATCTTCTTTTAGAACTGTAATATCAAGTCCTAATGCTTGGAATTCTTTAATTAAAACTCTAAATGATTCTGGAACACCAGATTTAGGTATTGGATTTCCTTTAACTAATGCTTCATAAACTTTAACACGTCCTACAACGTCATCTGATTTAATTGTCATCATTTCTTGAAGTACATTTGCGGCACCATAAGCATATAATGCCCAAACTTCCATTTCTCCAAATCTTTGTCCACCAAATTGAGCTTTTCCTCCAAGTGGTTGTTGTGTAACTAGTGAGTATGGACCAGTTGAACGAGCATGTAATTTATCGTCAACCATGTGGTGAAGTTTAATCATATACATGACACCAACACTTACACGGTGTTCGAAAGGTTCACCTGTTCTACCATCGTATAAAACAGTTTTTCCGTCTTTTTCAAGTCCAGCTTCTTCTAGAGCATCTAAAATTTCTTCACGGTTTGCACCTGCGAATACTGGAGTAGCAACATGAATATTAAGTTCTTTTGCAGCAGCTCCTAAATGCATTTCTAGAATTTGTCCTATGTTCATACGAGATGGAACCCCTAGTGGATTAAGTAGAATATCTACTGTTTCTCCGTTAGCTAAGTATGGCATGTCTTCACTTGGTAATACTAATGAAATAACACCTTTATTACCATGACGTCCAGCCATTTTATCTCCTACACTTATTTTACGTTTTTGAGCTATATAAACACGTACCATTTTTGATACACCTGCTGGTAGTTCATCAGAGTCTTCTTTTGTGAACACTTTGACATCATGAACAATACCACCACCTCCGTGAGGAACACGAAGAGAAGTATCTCTAACTTCACGAGTTTTTTCTCCAAAAATTGCGTGTAGTAATTTTTCTTCACTTGTAAGTTCTGCAACACCTTTAGGTGTAACTTTACCTACTAATATGTCGTCATCAGTAACAACTGTACCAATTCTTACAATACCAAATTCATCTAAATTTTTACGAGCGTCATCTCCAACATTTGGGATGTCTCTTGTAAATTCTTCAGGTCCAAGTTTAGTGTCGCGACATTCAATTTGATAATCTTCAATATGAATTGAAGTATAAACGTCATCTCTAACTAATCTTTCATTTAATATTACAGCATCTTCATAGTTATATCCGTTATAGTTCATAAATGCTACTGTAACGTTTCTACCAAGTGCCATTTCACCTTTATCTGTAGATGGACCATCACCAATAACTTCATCAGCGTAAACAGCATCACCTATTCTTACGATTGGAGTTTGATGGTAACAAGTACCAGCATTACTTCTTTCGTATCCATTTAAGTAATATACATCTTCACCTTTTAATGTTTTAACAATGATCTTTTTAGCATCAACATAACTAACTACACCGTCACCTTTACAGATAACAACTGCACCAGAATCTTTAGCAGATATAGCTTCAACACCAGTACCTACTATAGGAGCTTCAGCCTTTAATAAAGGAATTGCTTGACGTTGCATGTTAGATCCCATTAGAGCACGTTTACCATCATCATGTTCTAGGAAAGGAATTCCTTGAGTTGTAATTGAAACAACTTGTTGGGCAGATACGTCAACGTAATCTATTTTTTCCGATTCTATTATAATGTTGTCTCCTTGGAAACGAACAGGCAATCTATCTGCAACAATATATTTAGATTCATCTGTTTGGATAGTAGCTTGTGAAATATAATGAGGTAACTCTTCGTCAGCAGTCATATATACTATTTCATCTGTAAGCTTTCTATCAACAACTTTTCTATATGGAGTCATTATAAATCCATAATCATCTACCTTAGCATAAGATGCTAAAGCTGTAATTAAACCAATGTTTGGTCCTTCTGGAGATTCGATTGGGCAAAGGCGTCCATAATGTGATGAGTTAACGTCACGAACATCCATACCAGCACGGTCTCTAGATAATCCACCAGGCCCTAAGGAAGAAAGTCTTCTTTTATTTGCAAGTTCTGCAACTGGGTTGGTTTGATCCATGAATTGTGATAACTGAGAACTACCAAAGAATTCTTTAACAGCTGCAGTTAATGGTCTAATATTAATTAAAGTTTTTGGAGTAACTTCTACTGTTTCTTGAGTAGACATTCTATCTCTTATAACTCTTTCAATACGAGACATACCAATTCTAAATTGATTTTGTAATAATTCACCAACTTGACGAACACGTCTATTTGATAAATGATCTATTTCATCAAAGTTTCCTACACCTTCAAGTAAATTTAAGTAGTAAGATATTGATGCATAAATATCTGAAATAGTTAAACGTTTTTCTTGAATGTTTGTATCATTACCTATAACATTAATAACTTTTTCAGGATTAAATTTAGAGTATACTTTTATAACTTGTACTTTATTATAAGTATCTAATTCTTCATTAACTAGAGTTTCTTTAACTCCATATCCAGATTCTAAAATTGGTTTTAAAGTTTCTAAAACTTTATTATCAATCATAGTTCCAGCTTCTACTATTACTTCTCCATCAACAATAATGTTTTCAGCCATAACATTACCAAATAGACGGTCAATAACATTTAATTTTTTATTAAATTTATAACGACCTACTTTTGCTAAGTCATAACGGAATGAATCAAAGAATCTTGTAATTAATTGATTCTTAGCACTGTCTAAGGTAGAAGGTTCACCTGGTCTTAATTTTGAATGAATGTCAATTAATGATTCATCAGTATTTTTATTTGCATCTTTTTCAATTGTTTTTTCAAGATATAAATCTTCACCAAATAAATCAAAAATATCTTCATCACTTGATAGACCTAATGCACGAAGTAATGTAGTAATAGGAACTTTACGAGTTCTATCTATTCTTACATAAATATTGTCTCTAGCATCAGTCTCATATTCAAGCCAAGTACCACGAGTAGGTATAATTTGTGAAGTAATGATAAGTTTACCGTTTTTCTTATCGATTTCTTTTCCAAAATATACAGATGGAGAACGAACTAATTGAGATACGATTACACGTTCAGCTCCATTAATTATGAAAGTCCCACCTTCAGTCATAATAGGCATATCTCCTAAGTAAATTTCTTGTTCTTTAACTTCTCCAGTTTCATGATTAAATAATCTTGCTTCAACCTTTAAAGGAGCCGCAAATGTTGCATATCTTTCTTTGCAACCTTTAATAGAGTAACGTGGTTCATCAAAGAAAAAGTTTCCAAATTCTAATGATAAGTTTCCAGTAAAGCTTTCGACTGGAAAAATGTCATCAAATACTTCTTGAATACCTTCTTCGTTAAACCAATCATAAGATTTTTTTTGAATTTCCAATAAATTGTTTAATTCAATAGCGTTTTCTGATTTTGAGTAACTACGTCTTTCACGGTGATCACCAAATTTTTTAACTGTATAAGCCACTATTTTTCACCCCTATAAACTAAATTTTAACGTCTGCACATATAGCACAACGGCACATGTCACCAATATATAATTTTACTTGTTTTCTTTAAAATTGTCAATTATATTGGGCACAAATAATGTAAAAACCTTTGTTTTTACATATTAACTTTGTGTTATATTCTGCTCCTAAATCTTTAAGCAAAGATTTAGCACCCTGGTCTTTGTTAATAACAAGCCAGATTTGACCTCCTAGAGCCAGATGTTCTTTGGCGTCAAATAATATTTGATATAAAATCTGTTTACCAACTCTAATTGGTGGATTTGTAATAATGTAATCATATTTTTTTGTTATATTTTCATAAATATTACTATTAAAAACATTTACAAGTACATTATTATTGAGTGCATTTTTTTTTGCTAACTCAACACATCTATTGTTAACGTCTATCATATCTACGTTACAATCATATTTCTTTTTAAGATATATCCCTATAGGGCCATAACCACATCCAAAGTCTAAAACTTCGCCATGAATATTAAGGGGAAGATTTTCTAATAAAGAACGTGTCCCAAAGTCAAGGCCCTTTTTAGAGAATACACCATTATCTGTAAAAAAAGTAAACTCATGCTCATTAATTACCACTTTTTTAAGGACAACATTGTGTCCAAGATTTTCATCTTCAGTAAAGTAATGACTCATAAATCTACCTCCTTTTCATAAAACGAGCATAAGCCCATACTAAAACGTACAGGCTTAAATTTTATTGTTAAATTATTTTAATTCGATTGAAGCTCCAGCTTCTTCAAATTTAGCTTTTAATTCAGCAGCTTCTTCAGCAGTAGCTTTTTCTTTTACAGCTCCACCTTTGTCAGCAACATCTTTAGCTTCTTTTAAACCTAATCCAGTAACTTCTCTTACTAATTTGATAACAGCGATTTTGTTAGGTCCAGCACTTGCTAAGATAACATCTTTTGTACTTGGTCCTTCTTCAACTGCTGCAACTGGTGCTGCAGCTACTGCTACAGAACTTGGATCAACTCCAAATGCTTCTTTCATTGCATCTACTAAATCTTTAACTTCTAATATTGTCATTTCGCTTAAAGCGTCAATAATTTCTTTTGTACTTAATTTTGCCATTTTTATTTCCTCCTATTTAATTTAATTAGTTATTTTCTAAATTTTTTGAATGTAAATCTAAGCAGATTGCTACATTCTTAACATGTTCTAACATACCAGCTGCGAACATAGTTAATAATTGATCTCTTGATGGTGTTAATGCTAATTTCTTTAACATTGATTGATCAGCTACAGTTCCATCAACGATTCCTACTTTAATTTCTAAAGCTGGATGTTTTTTAGCGAAATTTGCTAAAATTTTGATTGGTTCGATAGCATCTGTTCCATAAGCCATAGCTTTTGGTCCATTTAATTCTCCCATCATGTCATAGTTCATTGAGTCTAAAGCTCTTTTTGCTAAAGTATTTTTGTATACTTTTAAGTCAGAGCCAATAGCACGTAAACCTCTTCTTAATTCCATCATTTCTCCAACTGTAAGTCCACGATACTCGAAGAATACAACTGAGTTAGATTCTTTAACTTTAGATGCTATTTCATCAATAACTTCTTGTTTACGTTCTAATATTTTTACGTTTGCCATATTACACCTCCTTAAATACGTGTAATACCGTAAATTAAAAGTCCATACTATTTAAACTTGTAAAACAGTATGGACCGAAAAAGACTATTATTTATAATTAATCTCCCTCGGTAGGAATATTAAGTGCAAGCACTCCTACTGTCTACGGTACCTATAATTTCTCGAACTAAGTCGATTATAACACATTAAATATTATTTGTCAAAACTTTTTGAATCAACTTTTATACCAGGACCCATAGTTGATGAGATTGATACATTTTTGATGTAATCACCTTTAACTACAGATGGTTTTGATTTGATTATTAAAGAAACAAATGCATTAATGTTTTCTAGTAATTTGTCTTCAGCAAATGATACTTTACCAACGATAACATGAACATTTCCATAACTATCAGTACGGTATTCTATACGTCCACCTTTAACTTCATTAACTGCTTTAGCTGGGTCAGTTGTTACTGTTCCAGTTTTAGGGTTTGGCATTAGTCCTTTTGGTCCTAATATTTTTCCTAATTTTCCTAAAACAGGCATCATATCTGGAGTAGCAACAATAACATCAAATTCGAACCAATTTTCTTTTTCGATTTTTTGAATCATGTCCATATCTCCAACATAATCAGCACCTGCTGCACGAGCAGCTTCTGCAGATGAACCCTTAGTTAAAACTAAAACTCTTTTAGTTTTTCCTGTACCATTTGGTAACACCATAGCTCCTCTTAATTGTTGTTCAGCTTTTTTTGTGTCTAAGTTAAGACGCATTGCTAATTCAACAGAAGCATCAAATTTAGTTGGATTAGTTTCTTTAACTAATTTAACAGCTTCTTCTTTAGTATATAGTTTGTTTCTGTCAACTAATTTACTAACTTCAATGTATTTTTTACCTTTTTTCATTTTCTTACCTCCTTATGTGGTCAAGCGGATAATTTTAATGTTGTCCTTCCACATAGGTTAAACCTATGCTAGAGAGGAATGAAATTATTTACTAACTTCGATTCCCATGTTTTTAGCTGTACCTTCAACGATTTTAACTGCTTCATCAACAGAATAGCAATTTAAATCAGGTAATTTTGTTAAAGCGATTTGCTTAACTTGTTCAGCTGATATTTTACCAACGATAAATTTAGATCCTTTATTAGATCCACCTTTAACTCCAGCAGCTTTCTTAATTAAGAATGCAGCAGGTGGAGTTTTGATTACGAAGTTGAAACTTCTATCATCAAAAATAGTTATTTCTACTGGTAATACATCTCCCATTTTATCTCTAGTTGCATCGTTATATTTTGTACAGAATTCTTGTAAGTTAATTCCTGCAGGTCCTAAAACAGTTCCAACTGGTGGAGCTGGTGTAGCTTTTCCAGCAGAGATTTGTAATTTAACAATTTTAGTTACATTTTTTGCCACGAAAAACACCTCCTATTAATATTTTTTCGTTGTGGTTCAAATAGCTTTTTGTTTGTTGTTTCCGCTTTTAACTGAATAACAGTTAAACAACTTGCAATATTTAACAATTTGCCTCCCACGTGTTTTCTATATCACAAAAAATAATATAGCGACATAATAATACCACAAATTTGTATTCTTGTAAACGATATTTGGAAAATATTCTTAAATAATGTTTGATTTTAATAAAATAAAGAAAAAAGAC
>JAVWTD010000011.1:0-29862 GCA_036667875.1 Bacilli bacterium | reverse complement strand
ATTGGGCGAAAAAATTCTGGTCTAAAGCTTAAAAAAATTTTTCTTTTCATATTTTCCTCCTTTGAAGTATTATATCATAATATAATTAATTTATTAATAATTTATAAACTCGATTGAAAAGTTAAATTGACCAGCAAAATAATGAATGGTCAATTAAGTAGTGCAAATATCATGAACGTTAGTGCAAAAAGTTATTGGGATTTTTAATAAACTTTTATCAAAAGTCTCTTTTTATTTTTTTAAGCCATACTGGTGGTAGTATAGTTTTTGAATCTAAGTCAAATTTTTGGACACAAAAGAATGAGTTTACTAATAATTTAATTTTGATATCTTTGCCCTATAAATAAAGAAAAAATAAAACAAACTTTCTTATTGTTTAGCTATATTAAGTAGTATTCCTACTCCGATATATAATATTAATAAACTAGATCCACCATAAGAAAGAAATGGCAGTGTAACACCCGTTACAGGTATCAGACCAACAACTACAGAAAGATTTAATACAGCTTGAAAAGCTATCCAAAAAGTAATTCCAAAAGAAACATATTTTGAAAATAAATTATTACAATTTTTACTTATTTTAAAACCATTATATATAATTGTTCCAAATAATATTATAATTATTAAACAACCTAAAAATCCTAGTTCTTCTACAATTATTGAAAATATAAAATCTGTTTGAGGTTCTGGGAGATAGAAATGTTTTTGTCTTGAATTACCTATCCCATAACCGTACAATCCTCCTGGACTACTCTCCTTGCGATAATATTTTCTTGTTCTTCTTTATTATCTCTCTTAGCATATAGGAGTAGAGCCACTTTCATAGTGGTTAAAAAAAATTAATTATTACCTAAAATATTCAATTTTTTGAAGTTGAAATATATATCCAATGTTTTATCTTGATGTAATTCTATTCTCTTTATTATCCTAGTTGCAAGTTCCCTACTAGGTTCATTTACATTTAGAAATTCTTTTACTAAATTTAAACATTTTTCATCATCTGTTGATAGTTTATCATTATATATATTTTCAACTATTGTATTTTTCTTTTCTTCTATTATTTTTAACTCTCGTATCATGTTTTCGCTGATTCTTTGATACATTTCTTCAGTTATTTTTCCTTCTAATTTATCAATATACATATTATCTAGATTTTTATTTTTGACTTCTATTTCATTAATAAGTTTTTTCAAATTTAAGGCTAGATCAGTTTCTGTATCTTTGCCTTTTTTATTTTGAAGTAAATTATTATATGTTTTATCTTCATTAATGCATGATTTAAATAATTCTTTTAATTCATTATTGATTCTTTCTTCTAACTTAAAGAAGTTATTACAATGTGATGTACAAATTTTAAGTTTTGAGTACTTTCTATATGTATTACAGACAGTATAATACTGTCCGTGATTATGCCCTGAATCACCACCTTGAAATGCCATTCTGTGCTTACATTCATAACAATAAATTAAGCCATCATATACTCCTCTTATTTTCTTTTCACTTCTTAAACCTTTGTTAATGTTTAACATTCTTTTTACTTCTTCAAAATCTTTTTTAGATACTAGTGCTTCGTGTGTGTTTTCCACTTTAATCCATTTTGATTCATCATTGGGTACAACTTGTCTAATCTTATAACTTATTCGGCTTCTTCTATTTTGAACCATATCGCCTGTATATAAATCATTAGTTAAAATTGATTTAATCGTAGTAGCATTCCAATATCCAATATCAGCATATTTAAATGTTCTATTAACACTTCTTACCATAGTTGGTGTTGGTACTTTTTCATTGAATAAAATATTTATTATTTGATTTCTTGTAATACCCGTTAAAGCTAGTTCAAATATTTTTTTTACAATAATCGCTTCTTCTTCATTTACAATCAAATGATTTTTGTTTTCTGGATTAACTTTATAACCAAAAGGTGGACAACCTCCAACCCATTTACCTTCTTCTTGTAATGATTTTAGAGCTGATTTTATTTTCTTTGAGTTATCTCTTGAATACATATCATTTATTATTGCTTTAAATGGTGCGATTTCATTATTAGAACTATCTAAAAATGTATCTACTCCATCTAATAATGATACATATCTAACACGATGTTTTGGAAACCATTTTTCAACATATTCACCTGTGGTAATATAATCACGACCAAGTCTTGATAAATCTTTGGTAATAACCATATTAACAAACCCTGCTTCAATATCCTTAATCATTTTATTAAATGCTGGTCTATTAAAATTAGTTCCCGTATATCCATCATCTACATATATATCATATATTTTATAACCGTGTTCTTTAACATATTTTACAAGTAAAGATTTTTGATTTGTTACACTTTCACTTTCTCCGTCTTTTTCATCTTCTCTAGATATTCTTATATATATTGCAACTTTATAAATAACCTTTTTGGTTTTTTCTAGTACATCTGCAAGTAATTCCATTTATATCCTCCTTTATTACTAGCAAATGCTTATATACAATATAAAGCAATTGTATATTAAATTATTCATTTATGCAAACCCTCTGCTTAGCAATATATATTTTTAGTAATAGTTCATCTATTATCTTTTGTAAGTCTTCACCGTTTTCTTCAAAATAAAAATTTATTTTTGAATCTTTTTTCATTATGTGAACCTCCTATCAAAGTTTATTTGAATTGAAAATAAAATATGACTAGAACTAGTCTAATCATATTTTATTAACTCGAATGGACTTTTAAAGTGTATTTCAATAACACGTTTTCCATTATCATCTAAATCAATATCAACTTGATATATATCACTATTTATTTCATTTTTAATTAATAAAGTTTCTCTATTATTAAGTTCTTGATTTATAGATATAGAAGCATAAGTCCTATTATTTTCTTCCTTATATTCTAATTTGTATTCTTTATCTTCAAATACTTTCTTCATTAATTCTTCTATATCTGAATATTTACTAATTTCATATTTTCTATGTTCTTCATAAAATTCATTAACTTCCTTATCCATTTCATTATTAGGATACCTTTTTCTTCTGTTAACTTGTTTTATATTTTCTACCGTGTAATAAGTATCTTTTAAATCTTTTAGTGATTTCACATCTCTTTTTACTTCACCAGAACTATAACAAGTAATTTTTTGATAAATTACTGTATCTCTAAATATTGGATGTCCTATTGTAGGAAAAATTATTGTTTTATAATGTAGTTGTTTTATTTCATCAGGAGTAAGTAAGTCTCTGCCTATCAATGATGTTGATTTATTACCATTATAATTTAATAAACTAACTGATTGACTGATAGAATTTGACTCTATTGTTTTTTTACCAAGCCTTTTACTTATTGCTTCAGCTGTTTCTTGAGTATTCGTTTTTAAATATACAAGCCCGCAATTATCTAATATTATTTGAGATACCTCTTTGCCATAGACACTATCTAGTTGTGATAAAGATTGTATAAAAAACTGAAATCGCATACCTCTTGATCTTGCTACTGATACAATTGATTCGATATCAGCCAGTGGTGGACAGTTAGCAAATTCATCTAATAAAAAGTCTATTTGAACTGGTAGTTTCTTATCTTTTGAATTATTAGCTAGTTTTACCAATTCTCTATATAATAGCCCTACTATTATCGTAACTAAACTATAATAAGTTTTATCTTCATCTGGAACAATTACATATAGTACTGTAGATTCTTTACCTAATATATCAAAATTGAAGTCAGATTTTGAAGTAACGTTAGCTACATTTACATCATCAAACAATGCCATCTTTTCTCCAAATACTGCTGTAACTGATTTATAAGTATTCTCACTTGCTGAAAATATTGAAGTTAAGCTATCTTTTGATTTCAAACCATATTCTTTACTTTCAATATAATCTTTAAATCTTTTGAAGTTTCGTTCCTCCATTGATGAATTTTGAAATTTTCTAATACTAGTCATTGTCATTTGTTCTCTTTTAATATTATCCAATTTAAATTCTTCTAAATAAAATCCAATTAGTCCTTCTAATAAACTTCTAGCGCTATTATTCCAAAAAGGATCTTTTTGTTGCACTTTTTCTTGCATTATCATTGTAGATAAAGAAGTTATTAACCTATTAGTTTCAGCATAACTAGACATTGCTAAATTATTATATTTAACTATATCATTATTTTCTTCTTTTGATAGTCTTTCATATTCAATATACTTTTCATATTCTATTATGATAGGTTCTAATATATTAAATTTATTTGATAATTCAGGATTCCTAAAATCTATTGTTAAAACATTATAATTATTATCTTCAAACATTTTACTAGTAGTATGAAATATTTCACCTTTGGGATCTGTTATAAAAACACTTCTTTTAATTTTAGCTGTTGCTATAAAAGAACATGTTGGAATTACTGCTGTTACAGATTTTCCACTTCCTGTACTTCCTAAATATACATAATGTGGCGTTTGATTATCAAACCATACATGTTTTAATTTATTATCATAGTAAATTGGAAACCCCGATTTTTTTATAGAATTAATTGATTGTTTTTCAAAATTCTTTTTTATTTCATTTATATTAGAAAATCTAGCGCTTCCATATTCACTATCGTTCTTAACTTTATGTTTTGATATCATTGGTTCAACATATAAAAAGATTATGACAAATATTATCATAATCATTAATAGTATCAGCAACTCTATATTCATATATTATTAGCTACCATATTTTTATAATTCATAGCTATTATCCTTATCTTTTAATAATTGATAATTGTTCTGTGCAATAGCCTCCAGTATATCCCATTTGACAGATTTATTTAATTCTTCTTTTGTTAGATTTTTATTAAAATAATTATCAGCAACAAAGTCAGTTATTTTAGTTACACTATAACCTTCTTCATCAACTAAATATGATCTTTCACATATCCTTTTAACAAAAAGAACATCTTCATCAGATGCTCCCTTATTAAAGTAATATATTGATTCATAATATTGATAATCATTTAAATAGTTTTTATCTTCTTCTGTTAATTTTTTATATTTTTCTAAACTATTCATTATTATCCTCTATCTTTTCTTTTATTTTATCTATTATTTCATTAAAATGATTAATTTCTTTTTTTATATAGTCATTTTCTACATTAGAAAAAATTTTTTCTAAACTTCTTCCCTTATTATATTTAATTTTTTCTAGATGTATTTTAACATCTATTAAACGTTCAAATTCTTTTTCATCAGATGATAATAGTTTAATCATTTTTTCAAATACTTCAATAGATGTAATCCATGTTAATTCTCTTTGATTCTTTAATGTAAATTTCTTAAAAGAAAGTTCTTCAATCAATTCCTCCATATGAATATCATCTAATAATAAGCATATTCTTATAACTTCTTTTTTTGTGTTTGGATTATATTCATCTAATTGTTTAATTCCTTTTACAACAACTGTTTTCAAAAAATTATTCAATTTTTCAAATCTAGAAGTAGAAACAATAGTTTTAGTGTCAATAGGAAATAGTGTCGCCTTTTGTTCAATTAAAAAACAATAATTTTCACTTTCGAAAATCCAATCTGGGCTTTTTTGTTTATTATTGATAGCAATTTTATGCGCATCTATTTCATAATAACTAAACACTTCTTCAAGATAGCATTCAAAACAATATCCAAAATATGTTGTAAATTTTCTACTATTTAATTCTGCATAATGATTTCTTATATTCCAATATATATTGTTATAAATATTAATTACCAATGAAGACAAATTAGAAATAATATATTTTTCTTTATACTTATCTGACTTAACAATTGGATAATATTTTAATATATTCCAATTATCAAATTGTTTATAATATGAATAATCTTTTGATTGATGTTCAATAATATTCATCAATTCAATTTTTTCTATTTTAAAAACTTTATTTATATCAAATTCTATTTCATTTATCAATTCCATTATATTAGGATTTTTTTGTTTCATAGATAGTAGGACAATGATTAGAAAACATTTAGTGTAATTTTCTAACTCAAAACCAGTTATTTCATTAAATTTTTTACTAAAGTCTATGTAAGATACTTTATCCGTTTGATCATAATCAGCATTTTGATTTATTGTAGTAAGAATATGATAAAATCTATTAAATTTATTCTTAATTGGCATAGATTGAAAATCAAATTGCATATTTGCCATACATATTAATTGTAAATATATATCGTCACCTTTAAATGAATCTACATTTTCCTTTCCTTCCGAAAAATGCTTATGTAAATTTAGCAAGTCCAAAAAATTATTTTCATCAATCTTTTTATTTCTGTAATCATTACCAAAAATAATTGAATGAAATCCTACTTCAATCAAGTCCCATTGAGAAATACTAAAATCACAATTTTGGGGTTTATTATTTTCATCTAAATAATTAATTTTTATAAATTTCGTAGCATTTTGATAATGGTTAAATATTTCCGTTGAAATTACTGAAAATTCTTCTAACAATAGGTATGTGGGAAACTGTCTTAATTTTTTTTTGAAATTTTCTTCTTCCAACATTATAAACACATCTCCTTATATAAATATTATAACATTAACATAATATTTTGTATTACTCATTTTACAAAGATAATTACCTATTATAAATTTCAAATGTACGACATACAAATGTCAATTAGAATAATATATCAATACTAATTAAAAATATTTTATAATGACTTATCTTTTTCATTAAATAATTTACTAAACTCTCTTTGAGCTTCTTCCAATTCACTATTTATGCTTTTAATAGCATTTACAATCTTATATTTATTTATGTACTTTTTGCCAGTTAAATTGCTTAGATAATTATATAAAATATTATATCTTGATTGTTTGATATTCTTTTTATAATTACTAAGTATGACTTCGTTAATAATATCTTTATCCTTGATTAGTGAAGATGACTTTATTTCATTACGATACATTTTATTAGCGTGATTAACAATAACATTACAAACATAATTATCTATATATTTTAATTTACTATCTATTAAACTTTTATCACTATTTTTAGAAGAAATATTATTTTCTTTATTTAGTTTATTATAATATAGATTAATATTATTTAATGATTTTCTGAATTCCTTTTCTTCGTCTTTTAAATCTCTGTTTGTAAAAAGATCCTTTTTGATTTCATAAGTAAGATTTTTAATTTGTTTATTATAAATGGAATTATATTTAATTTTTGATACTTCACCTAAGTTTTTGTTATATAAAAGTTTACCTAGTTTTAGTATTTTATTTTCAAGTATTAGTCCTTTCTTATTTTTTAAAACAAAATTATGTTCATCTTCTTTAAAAAATGATTTTAATTTTTGAATTTCTTCATTTGTTTCAATCAGTAACGGCTTAAACACTTTTTCTCTATCAATTGATAATAATATGTTTCTTTTAAGATTATCGATTGCCAGCATTGGTATTGTTCCAACTTTTCTATAAACTAATTTATTCTCACTATTTCTAGAATTAGGACTTTTTTCAATAAATGAAAAATGAAAGTGATAATTATCCGTATTAGAATGGAGTGAGGTTTGATAAGACATTTTTGATAAATCCTCAAACCTACAATCTCTAATAAAGTCTGGTATTATCTTTTTAATCATTAGTTGTTCTAAATCTTCTAATTTGATACTACTATCTATATGTTCATTATTAAATGATACTATTACCTGCCATAGATTAGAATTTTTAATATATTTACTATATCTATTTTTTCTATTCTTTAATTCATCATCCGTAGCATAGCTTCCATCTTCTATTATAAGATTTATATTTTCATGTTTATTAATTTTGCCAGTATAATAATCAATCATTTTTACTGCTCTTTTTTCATTGTCAGAAAAGTAATTAAACATACCTCTAACCATTGCATTGGAAAGTTTAGTTTTATGACTTTTATTATTTGTTGCAAAATTAAATTGAGTTTTAACTACTACTTTTGGACTAATCATTAAATCTACCCACTCTCTTTTTGCTTAGAAATCTATTTAGCGTCTCACTTGTTTCTACTTCTTTTATTGGAAAATTAAGATCTGCATATATTTGTTTAGTTAATTCAAAATTCATAAATAGTAATTTTGTAATAGATTCAATTTGTTTTTCTAATAATTTTAATTTTTCTTCTTCTTTAATTTTATCTAAACCTATTTCTAATATTTTATTAAGTTCTTTTGTGTATGAAGTATTATTGCTATTTTTCATAGTGCTTATTTGTTCATCAAGATCTAAATTGATTGCAAAATTCCTTTTAGATTTATACATCATCATTTCCTAATATGTTTTCTAGTTCCAATACAATTTTTTTATAGATTTTTTCTTCTAATATTTCATGAGATTCTACAAATTTACTTAGACAATCATTTTTTATTTTACAAATATTCTTACTAGATAAAAAATACTCGACACCATATCTTTCATAAATTAAAAACCACGCTCTAATTCTAGATTGTGGTAGTTTATGATTCATAAGTTTTGTATTAAATCCTGCTTCTTCAAAAATCTCACGAGCTGTTTTTTCAGAATTATTAATCTTCTGAAGTACTGCCCATAATTTAAATACATTTGAATATTTAATTTCTCTTTGATATAAAATATCTATTACAAATTTATTTTTCTTTAAGTACTCTATTTCTTTATTTGTATATATCTTTGTTTTCATATATTCCTCTTTTCATTACTTCATTAAATCCAACTTGAACCAATTCTTTTAATACAGAAGTCATTGATCTTCTATATTGCTCAGAAAGTAGTTTTACTTTATTATAAGTAAAATCATCTAATCTAAATGTAAACCTTTTCATGTTTGATCCTCCTTTTTCGCTATATTTATATCTTCTTTAATACATCAGGATAAGACTTCGGTGTCTAAACCATCAAAATATCTTATATTTTAACAGTTTTATATGACACCATTCTTATTTCGTACATACGAAATTGGTATATAATCAATACCACTTATATACCTAACATTGCTCTTAATCTTTATATTACTTAAATTTTTATATACCTATCTATATACATTATCGAATTGATTATAATTATTAATTTCTTTATTAAAATCAATTAAACTTAGTCCATCTATTATTTTATTATCTAATTCCACTAGAAAATGTAAGTGAGGTCCCGTTGAATATCCAGTAGTTCCTATGCTTGCTATCTCTTGTCCTTGTGATACTTTATTACCTATATTCACTTTACTGCTATTAGGATATAGGTGTGCATACGAAACTAAATACTTAATTTCATCTATGCTACACTCTACTGTTATTTCATTGCCTCCGCCTCCTGAAGTATCAGTTACATTTTCTTTATATGGAAAATTAACTTTAGTAACAATTCCATCACAAACAGAATATACTTTTGATTGATTTGCAAGTGCTAAATCCCAAGCTGAATGAACATTATAATTACCAAAGACAACTCTTTCCTCCATAAAAAAAGAAGTGATAGTTGAATCACTTAATTTGACTGGACTGGAAAAAGGTTTATTTTGTATCTCATCTATCTGACTAGAATCAATGTTTTTACAGCTTCCATAGTTCTTATATTTATTAATTTTACAAACCTCACCAATTGTTAATACTTGTTTTAATTCTTTATCTAAATTATCATTATATATTTCTTCAAATGTTAATGAATCATCTTCCAAATAAAAGTATAGTATTCTATTTAATGAAACATATCCATTATTATTTTGTGTGATATTTTTATTTAATACTTCTTTATACATTGTTGAATATTCCATATTACCTTCTACATAATCATCTGTTATATTTGCACCAAAGAAATCTAATACCATTAAAATAGGGACTAAAATAATTAGTCCAGTTGTTATCAACCCTATACTGCTTCCTAAAATTAACTTAGTTATTTGTTTTTTCATTTCACACCTATTTTAATTATTTTTTTATATACACGGAAGAAAGAAACTTGATTTAGAATGCTTATCCGCAAAAGTTAACCTATCATAACTTTCAACAAAATCCATTAATCTTACCAATAATATATAATACGCGATTAAAGAATTTACAGCATTAAATAAATTACCTCTATCACAGTTTTTTAATCTATCGTGCTTAAGCATTTGATAATCTTCCCACCATTCAAGATTACTATATTTTATAGAACTATTAACATCTAAAAATGGCGAAAAATTCATTCCGTCTCCTGCTAAAGCATTAAACGGATTTATTCCAAACAAACTTTTTTTAATTCCTTCATCATTTTCAATGAATTTAGAGTAAAATTTCATACTCTGTTCATTTGTTTTTAAATTTGCTCCAGACAATTCCATTAATGTTTTTAATATTGAATCTATTTCTGAACAACATAAAAAAATAATTTTTGTATATTCATCAGAGAATGTTCCAAAATTTTTTTTACAAGGAAAAACAAATTGTAACGTTTCAGAAAATGCTTTTTCAATACCCACATAATAATTCCAATATTTCATAAAATCCATTGTATCTAATTTCAATATATCACATCCTTAAATAATTATATCACAATTCAATATCCTTTTTTCTATCGACTTCATACTCATTTAGTTTTAAAACCATATTATAGGCATTATCGAAATGTTTTCTCATACTAGAATCCCTTAAATCTTGTTTAGTAGCTAGTATTTCCATATCTTGTACAACATCAGATATTGTACCCTTTGCACTTCTATTTAAAGTAAAATAAAGATTATCAAATGCTTCTTCATCAGTTTTGTATGCTTCATCATAACTATATAATCCTATATTTTTAATATAGTCTATATATTCATTTGTTAAAGTTTCTAATTTATTCATTTGTTTCTCCCATCATATTTCTTTCTAGTTCAGTTGCTCTTATCCAAATTCTTAATCTATTTTTACTATCTATATTTAATAAAAATTCTCCCCTTCTTGCACTCATTAAAAATGTTTTTTGAGTATCAGTTAATGGATTTTGTTTAAATAATTCTAAGTAAGCTAATAAATCGTCTTCTTTTAACATTCCTATCATTTGATATTGGCAATTATTAAATATTGCTGTTGCATGCCTAAGTATTTGATTATTACCTACAAAGTCTTTTACAGATTGTGTCGCTACTACTAAAGAAGCTGAATACTTTCTTATTCTTCTTGCCAACTGTCCGAAATTTCTTAATACTTCAAAATTATTTTCATCTATAAACAAATGAAATTCATCAGCTATTACCATTACATGTTTTTTATCTTCTATCCTTAATTTATCATTCACTATTTTATTTGAAACTATTGAATTATTTAAGTAAGTTAAAAGATTTAATGTTTGAGTATTTATTAATCTTTGATTACCACTATATAATAGTTCTTGCATATTAAATGCTATTAAATCATTATCTAAATTAATTGTTGTATGACCATCAAACAAATATGAATCTGTTCCAGTTAAAAATCTTGAAATTAATATTTCTAGTTGATCAACTGTTTTAATCTTTTCATCACTTTTAATATTCTTTTTATATTTTGGAATAAAGTCATATAATTCACTAAATATTGGATAATCACAAGGTTTTAAAGATTGTAATGTATTGATAGACGTATTTTTATAAATTCCTTTTTCATTGTATAATGCTTCTATAATAGTCGATAACATAATTAATTCTTTTTCTTTTATATCATCAAATGCTGTTTTAAAAAAAGCTTCTAAAAAACCTAAATGTTTAGCAAGTGGACAGTCTGTTTCTTTTGAATCTTTATCTTCATCATCACTAGGTATAAATCTTATTTGTAAAGGATTTATTATTCCACCTTTTTTAGAATACAAATCAATATACTCACCATTATTTTTTAATACTGATTTCTGATATTCATTTTCAGCATCAAATATAAATATTTTAGTACCTCTTGCAAATTCATTGATAAGCATTTTCTTCATTGTATAACTTTTCCCCCCACCTGTTGATGAAATGATTGCCATGTTATGACTTGTTCTTGAACTAGTAAGTATAAAAGGATCAAAGAATATTGGTAATGATGTATGTATATCAACTCCAAACATATATCCATTACTGTCATTAAAATATGTTTTAGTAAAAGGAAAACCCACACTAAGTGTTAGTGTGGGTAAATATATAGAATAATCTTTTAATGACTTAGTTGTAATATCAAATGATTGCCATGTCTCCATTTGCCTTAATCTAGGTATATCTAGTTTTATTTGATAACAATCAACTATTCTTTTTAAATCTCTGATTGTATCTTCTCTATATTTTTTATCTCCTTCTAAAATTAATATAAGTGATACTTCTTTTATTTTTTCATCGCCATTTTTAATATCATTCATTAGCAATTGAAAATTTTCTTTTTGTGTATCGAGTTCTGTAGCATCACTTAGTTTTTTAGTAGTATTCCTATCAGTTAATAAAAATTGATATTGAGAATTAACCCATCTAATTAATTCATCTTGACTGATAGCATCTTTAATTGAGATACATGCTCTGACATTAGGAACATTAAATATATCTTCAAAGAATAACTCATCTACAAAAGGTGGTATATTTTTAATTGTAACCATTTGGATTTCTTTATCATCCACCTTAATCATATTAGTTTTTTCTGACATATTTAAAGGTGAAATTAAATTGGGTAATTCTGACCACATCAATTCATCAAGAGAATTAAAATTCATATATAAATTTGATAACATTTTGTAAATTCCCAATTTGTTTACAGTTTTTTCTATATTCATTTTAGGCGTAATACTATCACATAGTTCTTCTACTTCATCTAGTTGTTTATTCAATAAATTTATATCCCTAGCTATAATAACAAAATAATAAATACTAGACACAGTAAAATCTTTACTTTCAAGTTCCTCAATTAAGTTTTTACTTTCTTCTAATAAGCTTTTCTTCGATTCATTATCAATGAATTTTTTTAACTTATTATCTAAATTTAGCTTATTAGAATTTAAGTTTAATTTTTCATCTAGCTTATAACATTTTAAATTTAAATCTTTTATATGATATAAACTTTTAAAATAAGTGAAAAAATTACTTTTTTCTTGTTTACTAGTTAAAGATAAATCTATAGCTTTTACTTCTAATATACTTGCAACTTCACCAGTTTTTAATTCTAGTATTCCATCATCAGTCACATTTTTAATATTAGTAAAAGTTTTAGAATTTTTAATCCTTTTATTCATTTGTTTTTTAATAATGTATTTGGATTCTTGTTTTTCCTTTTTCTTCTTTATCTTCTTTAGTATCTTCTCTTTATTTGTTTCTTTATTTTGTTTTTTCAATATTTACCTCCACTGCTTTTTGATATTATTTTAAACAAGCAAAAAGAATGACTTTTATATCATTCTCTTAATATGCATTTTCCATTTAATGAATTATTAATCTTTTACTTTCGTTACCAAATATATATCCGAAGCTCTAAAATTTTCATTTAAATATAATTGTGGCGTATCAACTTCATTAATACCTTCCAATTTTAAACTTACTATCGCTTGATTGAATGCTTTTTCTAATGAAAGCCCAAACCCTATTGAAGAATATAATTGTGAGGCAAATTGAATAGCAGCGTCATCACCAATTGAAATACTCATTCCAATTGCAGACTCTATTTTTTCAACAACACTTTCCGCTATAATAGAAGAATAACAATTGTTAAATACTACTAGTCTAACATCATCAGTTGAAGCATATATCATTTCTGTAATTGCTTCGCGGCTAACATATTTTGGATTATCATTATTATCTTGAAATATTAACTCTCCGTTTTCTGTTCCGTGTCCACTAAAATGAATGATTGTTGGACTAACTTCATTTATATACTGAAATAAATCAGTAGTTCTAGTTGCCCATCTAGTTTCAAAATTAATTGAATCTCTATTTAAAGATTTTATAATAGATTCTCTAATTTCTCTTGCCTCTTTTTCTAAATCTAAGTTTAACGTTGGATTAGCACCAATAAATAAAATGCTTATTTTTTCTTTTGCCTCTTTCAATTTATTGACCTCGTTTGATAATTCTAATTGTGCATTTTTTTGTAGTTCAATATTTCTATTTAAAGAATTGATACTTTCATTATATTTTCTTTGTTGCATCTTTGCTTCCTTATCTTGTTCTCTTAGCAATTTTGCTTCTTCGTTATATAATTCTTTCTCTTTTGTTGCAATTTTTTTATCATATTCACTAATCCTTTTTTCAGCGTCACTTTTCCTTTTTTCTTCACGACTAATTTCAGTAAGTTTAGATTTTAACGTTGATTGAGACTTTGTACCATTTATCTGTTGTTTAGCTCTAATAATTTTAGAACTACAGTCACTAATAATACTGACATATTTTATTTTATCTTTTTTTAATTTAGCTATTTCATCTTTTTTACGTCTTACAGTATTGCTATACATATCAACAAATGACATTTCTATCAACCTCCAATTATATTGTATATTTACAAGAAATTATCCAAGTAATTTACATAATTAGATTATAACATTTTATCAATAATTAATATACTGCTTACATTTAAATAAATATAAAAAACTTAGACATACTACTTTATACATTCTGTTTTTTTTGGATAAATTAATAGGAAGCATTAAAAATATACAAAGTGATAAAAATACTGGTGCTTGTATTTTGAAATTAGTAAATGAAAATAATATTAAAAATATAAATAGCATAGGTAATCCAATATAAAGATCACTTACTTCAATAAACTTTCCAAGTGTCTTTTTTAACGTCTTAACTGTTATATAAATAATTACTCACCTCTATTTCCATATCTTCTTCTATATGTATTTCTCATAGGTGATATTGTGCCTACAGCATTTTGTAAATTATCTGTTCCACTTCTTCTTAAACTTCTACCTATGTTAGATGGATTATGAGAACTTACTGATGAGCCAAACTTAGATATTGTATCACCTATTTTACTTTTAACTCCTGTACTTGTTGAAGCCGAATTACTTATTCCTTTACCAAAGTTTGAAATAGCATTTCCCATTTTATCAAATAGTTTATTCCCACCAACTTTACCTGCTCCTGAACTAATAATTCCAGCACCTAGCATTGTTGCACCAACTCCACCTAACGCAGCAGCACTACTCACAGTATTCATATTATGACCGAATCCCATCATAGCCATCATTTGTTCTCTACCAGAATTTGCACTTACATTACCACCTATAAATCGATTTACGACTTGTGATCCAGTTAATAAAAATGAACCACAACCAATAAACATAAGTGATTTAATTAGTATATTCTTAAATGTTGAATCAGCAAAAAATGTTGTACTATTAACTGCTTGCATTACTATAGCTGTTAAACATATTATAAGCATGATTACAGCACCTTGAAACATGAGTGAGACTAATTGTTCTACAACTGCTCCTCTTCTTTGTTTATTACCAACACTACTTGCAAATATAATAGGTGAAATAACAAATAAGAATAGAAATTCTATTTGCCTCTTTGCTAACATCATTCCACTAAAAAATAATGCATATAAGAAAAATCCTCCAACTATAATCGCCATAATCCAATTTATTGAATACTTATAGTCTTTCTCATCTGGTAATATCCAATTAGAAGCCGTTACATATTTATCATTGTACATTTTTCTATTATTGAAACTATTATTTTTAATATATGTCTCAATACTTTCTTCTTTGTATTCATTAGATTTAATATATCCCTCTGCATGTTCTACATACATAGTTAACATACTATCCGATAATTTTGTATTATTACTTGAGAATATTGAGGCTGTATACCCACTAAGTTTAATAGAAAAAGTTGATACTTGTGCAAATAAAAATACTGATAGCAATACCAGTAGACTGCACTTAATTATCTCTTTTACTATTTCACCGCTTGATAATGTATCATCAGGATCTATTATTTTAGATACAAATTTCCAAATTGCAAATAATCCTAATAAAGTGATTGCTATCGCAATAATACCAATATGAAAATTACTAAACATAGTATTATTAGCGACACTATCTACAATATCAAAACTATTTAATTCTCTTAGTACTTCAAATATTGTATCTATTAATGAAAATATAAAATTAACTATAGACCATCCTAAAGTTCTAAGTAAATCAAGAGCTTTTAATAGCATTAATCCGCCTCCTTAAAACAAATCAATTATTAGGTTAACAATTGATATTGCTAAAATGATTCCTATAATTCCAAACATTGTTTGTATTATTCTTTGTTTGACTCTAGCTTTTTGATCAACATCTGCAACAGCATATAAAATAAAACCTATGATAAGTGCTACTCCTGATAAAGCAATACCTACTCTTAATGCCCAAGTCGAAAATGTTTGTATGGCTTTTATAATTGAGTCTACATTATAACTGCCTCCTTCTAATTTGCTAATACCATTAGCAAGTACATATATTTTATTCATACTTAACCTCCAAATTATTATAAAACCAAAGGCAAATACCTTTGGTTTTATTAATATTTATTATTTTTTTTAAATTATTTTAAACAATCTTTTCAAATGATATTTCACCTATCAAGTTCTTATGTAATTCTGGTTTTTCAATATCCATAGTCATATCATAATTTTCAGGAAATATTGTATTAATACACATTTTCATTCCAATATATCTATAATATTTTCTTTCTTTTAGTTTTAACTCATTAATTATTTTCCCATCATCTACATAGCCACATTTAAAATATTCGATTTCATCACCATAATGAACTTTAAATTTTTTATTTGATTTCTCACTTACTGTAAATACCGAAATTTGATTATTAACTGGGTATGTAACTTTCATAGGGGAACATAATATTTCATAAGACATTATTGTTATTCCTAATTTTTCAATGATTTCAGGTTTTAAATTTCCAAACACTATATTATTTGAAAAGATCATATTATTATCTGGATTGTTATTATAAAAATCTTCTTGTTTAAAGTTCATTTTATCTAGAACAAAATGAGGGTCTAAAGAAAAATAAAATTCTCCGTTAATTTCTCTAGTAAATTCATTGAGTTCGATAAAAGTTAGTTTTTTTAATAATTCTTTGTAACTGATTACTTTATTATTAATAACAAAATTTAATCTTGTAAATTCAAATTTTAAAAAATATATGTCAATTATTAAATCTTTAGATATTTTATCGATCATTTCACTATTTATCATCTCAGCCTTTTCAACAATCACACCATGTGCTGCCGCTTTCTTAACAGCATTTTTGGTAAATGTTTTTGTAGTAGTTGCTATAATATAATCCAATTCCAAATCATTTCTTTTAGTTGTCAATTGTTCAATCCACATTGAATCTTCTGTCTTTTTCCTGTCTCTACATTCGATTCCTACTTTTCTTTTAAAACCATTTTCATCATCATATTGTATTAGAATATCAACTTCTCTTTTTCCACCAGTTGTTTTATCTAAAAGCATTGCTGGAGATTCAATATAATATTTTTCGGGGTTTAATTTGTATAACCATTCATATTGAAGTTCAAAATTTCTTCCTTTCCTAGGCATAGTCCCACCTCAAAGATATTATATCATAATGACTGTTTAAACTTCCATGTCATCAGTACTTTTCTCATGTTGTTTCGATGATAAAAAAGTAATTTTTTCAGCTACTACTTGTAATGACTTTTGAGTCTTGCCATCTTTTTCATAAGTAGAAGTTTGCAATCTACCTTTTACTCCAATCAAATCACCTTTCTTACAATATTCAGCTGTTTGAGTTGCTATACCTGACCAAAGAACACAATCAACAAAATCAGTTTCATATTCTCCGTTTTCATTCTTATAACTTCTAGGAACTGCTATTGTAATATTGCTTACATCTTTGTCATTTTCTGTTTTTAATACTTCTGGGTCTCTTACTAATCTTCCAACCATTACTGTTTGATTTAACATAATCATTCTCCATTTCTATATTTCATATACTTCTATTTTATTTTTAGATAACATTATTTCTGTAATTTTAGTATTAGTATCTATAATTGATTTTTCATCAAATCTTTTTTTATACTTTTTTATTTGTTCATCTAATAATGATCTATCTTCTCCAATATCTTCATCTCTTACAATTAAGAATGTTCCAGCAATAATATCATGACCAATATCACGATTATACGGTAGCCCATCTAACTTACCACATTCATTACATATAATAGCTATACTTTCATCATTTTCTAGGTATGTATATTCTATATCTCCACCTACTATAGCTTGTTTAGCTTTTAAAGTGTTTTGAACGATTATTTCTTCTGGAAGTTTATTTGGTTCTACCTTTAATGCTTTAATAAATCTTTGCAATTCACATCACATCCTTTCGTGTATTAAAGAAGCATCGTTAATGCTTCATGATACCTATCATTTCTTTCTTCATTAAATTTGAAATTGCATTCTTTAAAAAAATAATTCATTGGTACATAATCTAATTTGTATTTTTCTTTAAAATATTGCAAAAGAAAAAACGACTCCTCGTCGCTACATCCTAAATATCTTTTTATTTCCAATTTAGTTAACCAATCTTTTTTTAAATATGAAAAATCTAATAACCTCAATGTCTTTAATAATCTATTCTTCTTCATCATTGAGCCAGTCATAATCAAATATTTCGTTATCAATTTTATCATTCTCATTTTTCATTTCTCTTATTTGATTGACAACTATATAATTATGCTTAAATCCATTGTTATCAATATAAGCATGCATATATCCTAAAATATGTACCCATTTACCGACTTCTATCAAACTTCTATATTGTTCTAATTCTTTTGGATATAATTTAAAAGAGAAGTATTGTTTATCTTCTCTTTCATCGCCTTCTTTTGTTATGTATTTATTATTTTGACAAATATCAAAAAATAAATATTTTCTACCGTTCATATTTTCTTTTTCTTCTTTGATTGACGATATGTTTCCTGTTAAAGAAACACTATTTCTTATTTCTTTTAGCATCACTATTCCTCCTTGTGCTTTATAAAATAATTGCATTATTATATTTATATATTATTACTTATATATTATATTAGTCATTTCAGACCATACCTTTATAGTTAATTAAGAATATACCCTTAGTCATATTTGACTATACCCTCAATTAAATAAATAGTTCTTTTTTTTGAATTTGTTTCATTACATTGATAATTCATTTGAATATATCCATTCTTTTTTAATCTACTTAAACTCCTAGTTATAGCCGACATTGACAACCTATTTTGTTTCATAAAATATTTATTATTTGCATAGCAATATCCAGTTTGATTAGTTAAGGATAATATTTGTCCATAAATAATTAGATCAATTGGGTTTAGGTTACTATCACTTATTAAATCAAAAGGTATTTGAATAAATCTTTTTTTGTTTGCAATAATAACCACCTCCAATTAGATAATTATTATCAATAATTTTCTTTATTTATTAAATTTCCTACATATACTAATTGTTTATCTTTAGTATTTTTTTTACATGTAATTAAAACAATAACCGTTTCATCATGTTCTCTTTTAATCTCAATAATTCCATTTTTATTAACTTCATAAAAATCAGTTATTTGATAATTATATTTAACATTTTCATAGTAAATATATACATCATCAAATAGATTTAAATTTGTTAGTTTTTCAAAATATGAGACTGATGAATTACCGTTATGACTTGCCAATATAAAATTACCATTCGTAACATTTGGCATATCTGATTCTTTTAGTATTTCTATGTTATAAGCTACATTGTTATATTTTGAATCAAGATTGTATAAACCTTTATATAAATCTATTTTGGGTATTTCAATAACCATATTATAATTATTAACTTTCACTTCTTTTATTTCTTTTACTTCATCTATATTTTGAATTTTTTCTATTTTATCTATTTTTAAGAATTCTTCAATCTTTTCTTCTTCTTTCATATTTTCATTATTTTCTATGAAAAATGGAATACTACTTATACCAATAGAAAATAATATAATAAAAATTCCTATAATATATAGTTTCTTATTTTTTCTTTTTATTAGCATATAATAGCACTCCTAATCCTAAGACAGCTAATAACATTGAAGTTATTTTATAATAATTAATTTGATTTAATCCAGTTGAAGGTACTTCTGTAATAATTAAATTATTTGTCATATTACATTTAATTATTTCTCCATCTTCTAGTATTTCAAAGTACATTCTTTCAGGATTTAATTCATAACCTGCTGGTGCTTCTATTTCTAAAATATAATATTTTCCTAATGGTAATTGATTTATTATTATTTTACCAAATTCATCTGTCCTACCAGTAAATATTAATTCATCATTTTCATTATAGATTTCTATTAAAGTATTTGGTAATGCTTTACTTGTAGAAAAATCAGTTTTAGTAAACTCTATAGTACCCTTAGGCAAATAGTTTTTAATTGATAATGTGTAATTTATAATTTCTGTATATTGATCAATATATTTTAATTCAAAATAATATATATTTTTATCTAATACATGATTATCTGCTGTTTCAAGTTCTAATAAATAATAACGTCCTAAATATAAATCATTTACTTTAACATAACCATTTACATCTGTTATTAATTCTGATATTTTAGAACCTTTAGAATAGATTAAATTGCCCATACCATCAAATATATCTTCACTAGCATAAAGTCCAAATTTAACATTTTCTAATACTTTTTCAGTATAGATATAACCTTCCTCTGTTAGCTCTACTTCTTCACCAGTTTTATTAAGTTCTATTGAACCTTTTACTGCTTTGTTTTCAAACTTAACTTCAAATATAATTCCATATTCGTTATCATTAATAAGTTCACTATTTTCACCGATTGAAAATTCAACTGATTTATCATTCCATAAATATCCATCCATTGCTTGATCTACTTCTTCTAATAAATAAGTACCACTTGCAAGAGGATATGGGGTAATTAAAATTCCATTTGAATCAGTTCTAAATATAGATATTACTTCTTTGGATGGATATGTTATTACTTGCTCAACATATCTATTATTAATTACATCAAATATTTTAAATCCTATATTAGCTCGTTCTATAATGTTTCCTGTATCAGCATCTATTTTAATTACTTTTAGTTTTGCTGTTACTTCTGCATTTGATATTACTTTATAAGTTGTATCTTTCATCTCTTTCACTTCGATAATAAAGTCATCTACTTTTTCATAATCAGTAGTACTAGTTAATTGTTTGACAGTGTATGTATCAAATACTAAATTAATACTAATTCGACCATTTATATCTGTTGTTGCTGTTTTGTATAGTTCACCTTTACTATTATAAAAACCAAAAGTAACATTTACCTCAGGTGTCATTATGCTTGTTTTAGCATCAGCATATACTTTGGTAAATTCAAACTCATTACTTATAATTGTTTCATACACTTTTAAACTAGCATTTATTGAATCAATATTGCTATCAAAGTAATATTTTGTATTATCAAGTTGATATCCAACACTTGGTGTTATTTCTTTTATATAGTAAGTTCCAAAAGCGGGAAGATTTCTACTTATAGAATATCCATTATCATTCGTTGCTAACGTTTCAATTAAAACATCATTCGTATTATATATTCCATATACTGCACCACTTAAAGTAGCTTGTCCTTGTGCGACATTTAAATCTTTATCGTGTTTTACAAATTCAACTGTTCCACCTAAACTTAATATTGTAAGTTTAGAATAAACTGGATCTAATGCTCCCGATGTTACCATTTTTTGAGTATTATTATTATAATGAACTAAGGCTACATTACTTATATATTGTTTCTTTTGAAATTCAATGCTTACTTCTCCTACTGTCTCAGTTTTAAAAGATAGCTGATTCCCATTAATAGTTACATCCGTAATGTTATTACCTATCACTTCGTAATTTGATAAAACATTATTATTATCTGTTAATGTAATTGTTTCTCCTACATTAGCGGTAATTGTTTGCCCATTAAATGATGGTCTTACATAATGATTATCTACTAACCTTTGAATTTCATTCTTTTCTTTTGATATATCAATATAACTTCCATATCCGTATCTTTCAGTAAAGTATCTAAACTTAAATGTATCCGTTTCTTCCCATATCATTGTTTGAGTTGCTACCCTATACAAATTAGTATTATGACCTGGATATTCATATCCATAATAAGCATATAATAATACTTTTCTCATAGTTTCTGCTGTATATCCAGATCCACTTGTTAAATTATCTGTTGCATAATATGTTGATTCTGTTATATCAACGCCAGGCTCTATACAATAAGCTACTTTACTATCTATTGAATATTCTGAAAATTGATATGAAAAATAATAATTTGCTCTTGTTCTTTCATAGAACATGTTTGGCATGGGATTTCTATTTAAATTACCAACAACTTGATATGCGTCGACATTATTTGAAAAACTAATTAGACTTATTATTGAAAATAATAATGTTGCTATTATTTTTTTCTTATTCATTTGTTCCTCCTTAAACAATAAAAAAACACTAATTTTCATTAATGTTATGTTTATTTATATTTACTACAATTACCTGTTTCACATACTATATCTAAATAATATCCTAATATAGTATTTCCTTTAGAATTTACTTCTACACAGTTGAAATATAAAACATCTATTATATTATTCATAGCTATTTCTTTGCCACGACTAGCACATGATTCCAAACTACTATAATCAATAACGCCTTTATGAATTGAATACATAAAATTACTTATATCAACTTCATTGTTATCATTATTAGTAATTGGCTCATTTATTATTTCTTCCTTTATTTCAACATTATGATTATTTTCTTTAGGTTCTGTGTTAGTAATATTTTTTTGATTGTTATTATTACTTGTTTCAGGTTTAACAACTTCTTTCGAATTATTGATTATTTTTTCTTCAGAATATTCAAATTCAATAGATTCTGTGTTAGTTGTTTTTATTTCCTCAATTGTATCATCTTCTATAATTGTTTCTTTTTCCGACATTTGTTCTTTAGCTACATCAACTTTATAATTATTTAAATAACCATAATTAAGTAATAGCGTAAAGATACAAACTATTAAGACAATAAATGCTTGTTTAATATTCATTATACACACCTCTTTAATTGCATAATATCACTATTAAATTTAAAACACAAATCATCTAATAAATACTTTCATAAGTCACCACCTCCTTTATAATATAATTATTCAATTAAAACAATCGTGGTCTAGTCCTAAAGATATTAAGAATCTTGCAAAGGAACTTTTTTTAATTTTTCTGATTGTATCTATACAATAATTCATTTCTTCAGCAATTAATTCTTCAGATTTCCCTTCGTATACCGATAACTTAAAAACTTGTAATTCTAATTCAGATAATTTTTTAAGTGACAATGATATTTTTGTTAGGAGTTTATTTCTAAATGTATAATTCTTATTCAACTCAATCATTATTTTTTTAATAACATAATTTTCTAATTTTGATGAATTTACAGTTACTCTTTGACTATACATCACTTTATAGCTTTGGGTTATATGTGGTGGTACTATGTTTTCATCTAGCATCAAGCAATAGTCAATTAGTCCATATATTTCTAATACTTTGTTTCTTAACGCTGTACTCTTATAGCTGTTCAATAGATTTTCTTTCATGATACTACTTCTTACATCTCTACTCATATAATACCTCCAATACTAAAATTTGATTACAAAAAAAGACACCATCATTCCCTATGGATAGGAAAATCCAGTGCCTCAAAAAACAAACTATTTCTTTAATATTTGATGAAATATCACCAATATCTCTTTGTAATACATTTTTTAAATAATTTTTCTTTTTAAAGTTTTTTTGATTTGATAACATATATTCACCCCTGACTATAAGAAAAAGAAGTAGCACATCCAGAAGTTTGTAGTTAATTACAGACTTTTTAAGGATAAATACTACTTCCTCAATCAATTTAACAATTGTTTTATATACTACAATAAAATAATTTAAAAATCAATATTTTCTTATGAATTTATAAAATAAAAACACGAATAATGCTTTTGTATACATTTTTTTCGTATTTTACCATAGTATATCAGAACTTTGTAGAAACTCCAAGTGGTAAATTTTCATATACTTTTATTAAAAAAATGTGGATGGAAATGTGGACTTAAATATTGATTAACTATTGCTTTAGCCATTATTTTATAAAATTTTTACTATTTTTTGTTTTGATGATTTTTAGTATCAATATTTATTTCGTTTTAGGTATTGACTTTATATAGACGAAAAATATTGCAAAAATGCAACATTTCAATTTAAATATTCTGAAATTTTAATTATTAATAAAATATTATGTTTTTTTATTATTTCATTATTTGTATAAATCATTTTCATTAAATAATTATATTTACATTCAAATTCAGCTTGAATTTCTTTACGTGGTACAATTATAGACATTTTTTTAAATTTTTCTATCGTTAGTGCTGCATAAACTCCGCCAGTTACATTTGTTTTTTTAAAATTAGTCATCAACTTATTTAAAGCATATTTAAAATATATTGGAGTTAGTTCATCACTTAAACTTATTAATATCAAATTTCCATCTTTATAATAAAATGGTTTATCATTATCTATTAACCACATTTTACCTATTGTACCAACCGCGGTAATTAATATATCACCTATTTTAGGCACTCCATATTTAGTTTTTACTTCATTATATCTTTCTTCTGAAATAAATAATCTTGTAGATGGCTGTTTACCATTTCCTAATTCAACGATTTCCTTACTTCGGTAAAAAGGAATTCCTTTTTCCACATACTCCTTTAAATAAATTCTTTTACTAGAAGATATCTTTGAAACATCACATAAACTTTTAATCACCATTTCTTTTTCATTAATGTTTATATCTCCAAAAAGTTCTAAAAATTTTGCATCTATTAGTTTTAATAACTCTTCATTTTGCTTATTTTTATTATTTATTGCATCATACAAAAGATCTAATTTTCTGACTACTTCATTTTGTTCTTCAATACTTATTTCTTTTATCTTCTTTTTTGCATAATCCGATATCCAATATCTTTTGTGTAACGAATTCTCCTTTTTTATATTCTTAATTAAGTAATAAAAATATTTTATATTTATATCTCTATTCGAAATTAAAATTTTCATTGCTGACGACTTTACTTTGAAATTAAAATCTACGAATTGAACTGATGTAGTAAAATCATCAAAAATTATAACTGGATTTTCTTTCGATGCAGGAAATATATTATCTTCTTCATTGGTATATCCAAGTATAAATGTTTGTCCAGCAGTCAAAACAGGAGTAGAATAGTCATCACAATATTGATCACTTTTAACTATATATTTATTAGGTTGTTCATATTTTAGATAGTATTCTAATTCCTTCATCTTATAATTCCCCTAATTTAAATAGTAATTTTTCATACTCTTTTTCAAATTTCATTAAACTATTTATTATTTCTTCAGAATTATAATTTAAAGATTCATCAACATAATTATCATACTTCTTGTATTTATTAAAAGATAAATCATAATTATTATTTATAATATCAGCTTTAGAAACTAAAAACGAGTAATCATTATCAACTTTAAAACTAGATTTATAATATTTTACTACTTCAATTATTTCAGGGATCTGATTCCCTGAAATTGGTTTTCTTTGTGTCGTTAACGATAATCCGTCATTCGTTAGTTCAACAAATAATATATTATCAACTTTTTTAGAAAAATTCTTATCTAATAGTAAAATATTTGTTGAAACGCCTGCATATGGTTGGAAAATTCCATTTGGAAGAGAAATTACTGCGTATAAATTTTTCTCTATTATGTCTTTTCTAACATCTTTAAATGCCTTATCTTGTTTGAAAACAACTCCATCTGGAATAATAATACCCGCTTTTCCATTTATTGTTAAATGGTTAGAAATATAATCTACAAATAATATTTCTGATTTAGATGCTTTAACACTAAATTTAGAATGTGGCTTAATTCCACCTTTTGGAGTCATGAACGGAGGATTTGCTAATATACAATCATACTTATCATTCCATCTATCATCCATTGTAAGTGTATCATATTCAAATATTTTAGGTTCAGTAGCACCATGCAAAAATAGATTCATTTCCGCTATTCTTACCATTGATGGTTCAATATCATAACCATTAATGTTTTTTAGTATATCTTTTTTTTCATCAAATGTTAATTTATCTCCAGATATTTTATCAGTATTTTGCTTTAAAATATATTTGTATGCTGAAATCAAGAAACCTGCAGTTCCACATGCAGGATCTAATATTTTATCGTTTTTATCTGGGTCAACTAATTCAACAATAAAATCTATTATATGTCTTGGTGTTCTAAATTGTCCTAAGTCGCCTTGAGAACCTAGTACACTTAATAAGTATTCATAAGCATCACCTAATTGTTCAGAATCACTGTAATCAAATTCACTGTCAATTATTTTTAAAAAGTTAGTCAAAGTTTCTGCATCTTTATATGGAACTGTTGCATTCTTAAATATCTCTCTAAATGTATCTGGTAGATCAGGATGGGCATAAAATTTTTCAAGTGCTTCAGTGTATAAATTATATCTAACTTGCGCACTATTGCAATTACTCATAATTTTTTTCCAACTATATTTTTCAAATTCTTTCGAGAAAAAAGTTGCATTTCCACCAAAATCAATAGATGATTGATCCATATCATCCATAAATTTATATAGAAGTGCTAAAGTTATCTGTTCTACTTGTGAGTTTGGCATTGGAATTTTTCCTACTACAGTTGCTCGTAGGTCATCTATTGCCTTCATAATATTTTGTTTTGCCATAATTACCTCCTTTTAAAATTATTACAATTAATGTCATTTTCAGATATATAATCTTTTATATATTCCAATAATGGTTTTCCTTTTAGTCTTATATCTCTAATATCTTTTAAATTTTCCTTAATTACTGAATTAAAAAGAGGTGAGTAATTTTTTGTATAAACACATTCTCTTACTTGTTCATCGACAATATAGGCCTCGAAAACAGCTTCAATATCATCAATTTGTTTTCCAGCATATTTTTCTAATTCTTCTTTATTTAAAAGCTTAAAATTATTAAATTCATCATATAATTTTTCTTTTCTAGATTTATATCCTGTTAGTAATCCTAAAATATTCAATGCTACTTCTTTAACAGTTATTTTTCTATCCATACCCAATGCTTGTTCTAATTTATTAATATTAAAATATTCTGATGGTTTGTTAAAAATATTTTCCTTTAAATACCATTCCATTTTTTCAATATCCAATTCATCTATTATTTTTTGAACATTTGGATCCTGTTTTACTTTTTCTTCAAATGAAGTATAGAATTTTCTATCTATAACCATTCCGGTATCAGGAACTTTTTCTTCTTGAATCGTTAATAAAAAGTCAACACCATTATTTTTAACCAAATCAATAATAGATTCTACTTTATCATCATCTCTTGAAAGATTATCACTAATTGCTTTTGGCAAGTTCAATTTTTCATCATATTGAAATTTCGATTCAAAAAACTCACATACTGCAAAGAAATCGAACAATTTAAATGTTTCTTTTTTAATTTTTTCTTCTTTATGTTTAAAGGAATGTAAGCGAGTCCCTCTTCCTTTCATTTGAATAAAATCAGTAGGACTAAAAATAGGTCTCATCAAACCAAGATTTAAAATATCTGAGCAATCATATCCAGTAGTCATCATACCAACTGTTACTGCAACTCTTGATTTTGATGTTTCATATTCTTCATTCCATTTTGAAAATCCATTCAACTTGTTATTTGCAAAATTTATTGTCATTTGCTGTGCATCATTGACATTTGATGTTACTTGTACTGCAAAATCTGAATTATATTTATTTGGAAACATCTTATCAGCTAAAACATTTAATATTTCAGTAACTTTTCTTGCGTGAGCTTGATTTACACAAAATATTATAGATTTACCTATCTCATTTGTAATTGGGTCTCTTAGAGCATTTTCCATAAATGTTACGCAAAAAACTTGATTAGTTGAATCAGAAAAGAATTTCTTTTCATAACTTTTTTCAGTAAATACTTTAGTTTTTCTACCATCCGAATTTTTAACAGTAACTTCTACATTATCATCCTCTGTATTAATAATCAGCCCTTGTTCACTTAATAATTCATTGGTAATATCTGTTCTCGCATCTACTATTGTAGGGTTAATTAAAATTCCATTTTTTACCCCATCATTTAATGTATAACTAAACGTTGGATTCCCACTGTCACATCCGAAAATATGATAAGTATCAAGTAATATTCTTCGTTCTAATTCTCGTGGATCTTCCTCTGAAAACGCAACGCCTTTCAAGTAATTTTTAGGTGTTGCAGTTAGACCTAATTTATATCCTAAAAAATATTCAAATACAGCTCTATTATTCGATCCTAAACTTCTATGTGCTTCATCGGAAATAACCAAATCAAAATCAGTAGGTACGAATATCTTTTGATATTTGTTATCACTTGTAAATGATTGAATTGTACTAATTACGACATTTGCTTTAGTCCAATCTTGTTTATTTTCCTTATAAATAGCAACTTTAATACCATCTTTAGATAAATATTTACCCAAATCCTTTTGGGCTTGATTTTCAAGTTCTATTCTATCAACTAAAAATAAGACTCTTTGTGCCACTTCACTTCTAACAAACATTTTAATTACTCCGGCTGAAGTTAATGTTTTACCAGTTCCTGTAGCCATTTCAAGTAAAAATCTTGTTTTACCATCACTAATAGCTGTTTGAACAGCTTTAATTCCACCCAATTGGTAATGTCTTAGCACTCTGATATCTTTATCTAAACAGTAATTAAATAACACCTCATCATTTCTAGATTTCCAAGCACTACTCATTTCTAATGATGGTTCTTGACTAGTTGCAACAAAATATTTATCGATTTTCATATCTGTTATATTTTTAGTATCAGTAGTTAATGCACTACTTGATTTTAATGACTCATAAGTTGGAAAAGTCGTAATGATTTCCGGATTACCTTTTTCTATATTCCAAAAATAATTTATTGAACCATTAGTCAATATTATATATTTACATCTCAAACTGTTAGCGTATTTTCTAGCCTGTTCTTTTGCTTCTAAAGGATGAATTCCATCCTTTTTAGCTTCGACAACTACAAAAGGAAAATTATGATCATCTAATAATAGATAATCTATAAATCCGTTTTTTTTCTTTTTCAGTTCTACACTTTCTAAATCTGCTTGAGATATTTTTACATTTGGTTCTAATTGAATGTTTGCATAACCATTTTCATCATCAAAAAATCTCCATCCAGCATCAACTAATAAATCGTTTATTTTTATTCTTGCTAAAGCTTCTTTATCCATTGCTACACCTCTAATTCTTATAATATTATATCATGTTTTGTCCTATTTTTCTTGTAAAACATATTATTGTTCCCATTTTTTAATGAGTTCAGTAAATTCGTCTTCATACCAATTGTCTTTCCATATATCTAAATACATAAGATCATTTGATGAAGGCTCAGGACCGCATCTATCAATTTTTACAATTGAAGGCATTGGAACAGATTCACCAATTAGTAAAGCCTCTCCAGCACTTAATGAATTGAGTTTACTAGTTAAATTTCCTAATGTATCTGGCAATAATTTTTTCACATAATTTTGATCATCTGGATTTGTCAATCTCATTGCAATAAATGTATTACATTGAGAAAAAATTGTTTCTGAAATTTCTGATGGTCTTTGACTTACAATAGCTAATGTAACCCCATATTTTCTTCCTTCTTTTGCAATTCTTTCTATAGCTAATTTTGACGACTTGAACCTTGCTAAATCACTTTTAGGTACATACTTATGAGCTTCTTCAAAAACTAATAGTAAAGGAATTTTA
>JAVWTD010000010.1:0-31155 GCA_036667875.1 Bacilli bacterium | reverse complement strand
TTTTTTTCATATTATACTACCTACCTTCTTAAATAATTATAACAAATTTAGAAAATAAAGTACATAGTTAAATTTTAGGTTTACAGCAATAACGTGTGAGATTTATTTAAGTGACTATAAATTAAAGTGTTTTTTATATAAAACTTGTTGATTATTAATACTTTCTTTATACTAATAAAAAGTGTTATAATTAGTTATGGAGGTAATTTATGGGAGATATATTTGATTACATATATTGGCGTGGAGATTTAGATTTTAATCAAGTTCTATTTAATGAGGTTGATAATCTGATATTTTCTCGTTTATCTTATTTACCATTTGAAAATATTATTAATAATAACGAAAGATTAACAATAGAAGAATGCTTTCAAAAATCACTTAATTTTAAGGAAGATATGTTTTTATGCAAGAATGATTTTAAATTATTTAAAGTTTTAGCTGAAAGTAAGCGATTTGGGGGTTTATGTTTATCTAATTTTATTCATGAAATTGATTATAAACTTGAGCAACAATTTGCAGCTCTTTCAATAGACTTGCCGGGTGATTGTTTATATGTTGCTTTTAGGGGCACAGATGATTCTTTTGTTGGTTGGAAAGAAGATTTCAATATGATCTTTTTAGATACTATTCCAGGTCAAAAGAAAGCACTTTTATATTTAAACAATATTGAAGTAAATGATAATACTAAAGTTATAGTTGGGGGTCACTCGAAGGGTGGAAACCTTGCCATATATGCATCCGTTAATGCTAAAAAAGAAATAAAAAATAAAATAATAAGCGTTTACAATAATGATGGTCCAGGATTTCTTGAAGACACTATGGATGATGAAAATTATAAAGAAATTGAAAAAAAAATTCATTCATTTATTCCTCAAACATCTATTATAGGGAGATTACTTAATAATAATGATAATTATTTGGTTGTTAACAGTAGTGAGAAATTTATTTTACAGCATGATTTGTATTCATGGAAAATTGAAAGAGATGATTTAGTTTATCTTGAAGAAATAGATGATAATAGTAGAAGGATAAATAAAATAGTATCCGAGTGGCTTTCTAAGATATCTCTTGAGGAAAGAGAAAAATTTGTTAATATTCTTTACAATGTTCTTATATCATCAAATATAAGAACATTTAGGGAGATAGATACGAAGTGGTATATAGGTGCTAAAAATATTATTAAAAAATATAGAAATATAAGTAAAGAAGATAAAATTGTATTAGATAAAGTAATAGACTATTTAGTGGCAAGTATCAAAACAAATATTTTTACTAAAAAATCAATACTTAAGAAAAGATAATAAAAATATTATCTTTTTTTATTTAACTATATCTTTATAGTCAGTAATATCTTCGTATACGGAATAGAACATTTCTAGTACTATTTTACTATCTATTAAAGTTTCTTTTAGTTCTTTTTCATGGATTATATGTTCGTTTTTTTTGAGTTTATTATTTATTTTATTTCTTGCAGTTTTTAGGGCTTGTTCTTTCATTTCTTCGACTGTTAGGATTGTGCTTTTGTTTTTTCTTTCTTTTTCCCAAAAGATACCTATTTCAAAGGGAAAAGTAAATATACTTTTTTTCTTTATTTCTTTATTTTTTTGTTTTGGTTTTTCAAATAAGTAATATTGATGATTTAAAAATTTTACTTTTATATACTTTTTTTGTTTAGTATTAATTTGATTGTAGTAAATATAGGGGTATTCTACTTTGAGTTGATACCATACTTCTCCATAGATTCTTCCTTTGGCGGGAATTATTTTTTTTGTTTCTTCGTTTAATTTTATACTGCCTGAGATGATTGTTTCTCCTTTTAAAACGTAATTACCTTTTTCTTTTAAGATTTGTCCATCAGATGATTCTATTTTGAGGATGACGGCGTTTTTTTTGGCTACGAGGTCTCTTGGGTTTAATTGTTTTTGTGGTTTACTTATGATTCTTGATTGTAATTTTATTGTATATTTTGTGCCTGTATTTATTATTGATATCCATTCTATTTTATCTTTGTGTTTTTTTAAGATATTTCTTTCTATTTTTTTTATTTTCTTTGAGTTCTTTTTTAGATGGTGTACTATTATTCCGTTTTCTTTGAGTTCTTCTTTTATGATTTTTTGCAAGTGTTTATTATCGGTTACTATTTCTATTTTAAATATTATATTAGATAATAATATAATTAGTAATAGACTAAAGAAAATGGATGCTAAAAATATTTTGTTTAATTTTTTTAAGGTGCTTTTAAAGCCTGTTTTATCTATTACTTCTATATCATATATTGTTTTTAATTTTATGGTTTTTTCTAGGTCTTTGTCGTTTATTTTAAATGTACTGTTTCTTATGTCATAGATGTTTATGTTATTTTTGTTTAGTTTTTTATAAAATTTTTCTGGTGATTTGTTTTTAATTTTTAATTTAATCATATAAATTTTACGTTTTCTATTTTTCCTGTTAATAATATTTCGTCGTTAAGCATTTTTTGAAGGGACATGTTTCTTCCTTCTATTATTACTTTTCCTCCTGTATAGTCTACTTCAATATATTTATCTTTTATTTCTATTATGTTTTGATAGTTTACTATATTTATTCTGTTTTTCATTAATATTATTTTAAATTCAGTTTCTAATATTAAGTTTCTAAAGTTAATCATTCAATCACCCTATTTAATTTTATGAAAAAAGAAGAATTTTATTATATTCTTCTTTGATCTAGAAAATATTTATTTAGGTTCTTGTCTAGTATGGCATTTAGTTCACTTATTTTTTTTATTATTCCTCTTGTATAAATGATTGCTTCGTTATGGTCTATTTTGGTGTTTTGGTATGTTTCTAGCTTGTTTTCTGATATTGTTGATAAGTTGTCAAGGTATTTTAGTTTGCCGTAAAATAGGGCTTCTTTTAGGGTTCTAAGTTCTTTAGTATCCATTACCATCATATTAAATTCTGCTTCATCATTACTTAAACTTATTATATTATCTAGAATAAGTGAATTATAGAATTCACAGTCTTTTTTTTCTTCTTTGAATTTACGTAATTCGTTTGAATCAAATTTTAAGATATCGTTAGTTATTCCGTCTAGGAACATGCTTTTTGATTTTACTAATTCTTGAAGTGTTTTTTTATAGCCATTCTTATATTCATAATTAAATAAATTATTATTTAAGTTTTTAAAGTTATTAAATTCATATTTAACTTCGTTGTAGGATTTTGTGCATCTTTTAAGTTTTTCTAGTTTTATTTTTTGTTCTATTTTTTCTATTTCTCTTCTGTTTATACGATAGTCTTCTTTTAGTTCTTCGACTATTTTTTGATATGCATAAATATTTGATTTTATTTCTGTTTCAAAATAATTATTGTTTTTTAGATAAAATTCTTCATCTTTATTTATTATGTATTTATTTTTAATTGATAGATATGCATTTTCGTCGATATATTTGTTTTGATATATTTTAACTGTTTGATTTATTAGAAAACTTTCTTTAATTATTTCTTTTTTAAGGGATAAATAAATTTTGTTTGATTCTATAATTTTAAATTTTATGTTATTAAATCTAGATAATTTTGATATAAGCACATTTGTTATTTTAAATTCTTTATATTTTTTATATTTATTTTTTGATATTACATATTTTTTATTATTTTTCTTTAGATATTCTAAAAGATATATTATTTTGTTGTCTTCTGTGTCTAGGCATTTTATAGATTTTATTATTGTTTTTAGAATTGTTTTGTTTTGTTTATATAGTCCTTCTATAAGTATTTTATTTGATATGTTTATATTATGTTTAATTGGTTTTAATAAGCCTGTTTTTCTTTCATTATCTAAATAGGTTTTAGCCATGTATTTGTGTATTTTACTTCTATTATTAAATAAATCTATATAGTCTTCTACTGTTACTATAATGTATTCTTTGTCAATTGATTGAATGCTTTCTAGATATTCATCGATATTTATATTTAGTATTTGTTCTACTATTTCTTTATAGACTAGTTCGTTTTTTGTTGTTAGTAGTAATAATGGGTTTAGTAAGTCAATTAGTTGGGCATCATTAAAACGTTTGTTTAGATATTCATCAATATCTGTTTTTTTTATTCTGCTTACTTTTTCTTGGTTACTTATATTTTGAAGGTTCAGTATACTATTTAATGTTTCTATAAAATACTCTTCCATATTATTCCTACTTTCTTAATCTATTATATCATAGAATGTTGGTAGAATTAATAAGTTTAACTTGTAATATAAATTGTCTTTAATTGTAGATTTTTAAAGCATTATACCTAAAATAAAAGAACTTAGTTTAAACTAGGTTCTTAATCATTTATTACCATATCTTCATTTAATAAAATATTGTTTTTATCAATTAGTAGATTTTCAAAAAATTTATTTAAATATTCATAGGAAGGGTATATATTTTTAGAAACATTAGTATAATTTGATCTTACTAAAGCATTTCTAAAATATACTGAATAGTCTTTAAATAATTCATTATTTATATTAAATCCCATATTTCTTAAATACTTTTCGATTAATACTGCTGTAGTTCTGGTATTCCCTTCTCTAAATGGATGTGCCTGCCATATAGTTGATGTGAATTTTGCTATATGAATTATTTTATCATTCATAGATAATTTAGAATAATCAAACTCTTTTTCTTTATTGAAGTCATGTTCTAAGCCTTCTTCTAGTTGATGATATGGCAAATAATTAACGGTATCACCTTTTAAAACTGGTTCACTTTTTGTTATGTTAACGTTTCTATATATACCTGCAAAATCATATATATCTTTAAATAAATATTTGTGAATGTTTTTAAAAGTTATAGGATACATTCCAAAACTATTATCATTTAATAATTCGTTGATTCTAGTTGCTACTAAATCGCATTCTAATTCATTAGTTATTATTTTATTGTTTTCATATTTAGTTTCATAATAACTGTTTAATTTTTCTAGAACTTCAGAAGTACTAATCTTTCCATTTATATTTTCTTTAACTAGACTAATCATATAAGGTGAAGGAGTTAAATTATCTACCTTTTGAAGTCCAATGGCCATATCCCAATATAATTGTTTTATTACCTTATCGGTTGTTTCTTTTGTTTCTTTATATTCGTTTAATGCTCCATTTAAATTATTTTCCATATTAACCTCTCTATTCTATTTCTTCGTTATTAATTATTAGATTTTTATTTCATTATTTTTAACCTTTTATATATCTTGTTTCATGGTGGTGTCTAATTTTCAATAATCTTTAAAGTTTAACCATACTTTCTAAAATAATTATAACAAATTTAGTATTTAAAGTATATAGTTAAAATTAAAAAATAGTGTCTAATGGATTTGGTTATTAAAAAAGAAGATAAAATTTATCTTCTTAATTTTGCAGACATTTTTGTTTCAACTTCATTTATTATTTTTTCTAAAATTAAATTTATTTCAGAATCTTCGAGTGTTCTTGTATCATCTTTAAATGTAAGTGAATACGCTATTGATTTTTCATTTTCTAAGACATTGTCTCCAACATAAACATCAAATACTTCTATTTTATCTAATAGCCTTCCTCCTGATTTTTTTATTTGATTCATTAATTGTTCACTTGAACAGTCTTTTTTTATGACAAATGATAAATCTTTTGTGATTTCAGGGAATTTTGATGGTTCTTTATGTTTGATTGGTTTTACTTTTAGGTTTGCTAATGCAGTCATGTCTAGTTCTGCTACGTAAACTTCGTCTTTTCTTGTTTTTGGATGTACTCTTCCTACAAATCCAACTGGTTTTCTGTCTAGTAATACTACACAACTTTTTCCTGGGTGCATGTTTGGAATTTCAGACACTTGGAATGAATATCTATTTTTAAATCCTAAATAGTCTAGAATGTTTTCTACTACGCCTTTTATTAGGTAAAAATCTACTTTTACATTTATATTATTCCAGTTATTTATTAGAAAGTTGCCTTTCATGCTTATTGCTATTTTAGTAGTTTCAGTATTTTCATCTTTATATGTATTAGCTATTTCATAAATAAATACATCATTTACTTTTCTTGAGTTATTATAATCTATTACTTTAAGTAAAGCAGGTAGAATAGATTGTCTAACAATTTTTTTATCACCACTCATTGGTTTTAGGAGTTCTATTTTTTTACCAAATTCAAAGTTAAATAATTTAGAGTCTTCTTCATTTTGAAGTAGGTATGTTCTTGTTTCATCTAATCCTAGTCCTCTTAGTAGTTTTGATAATTGTTTTCTTACTTTGACATTTCCTATGTATTCGCCTTTTTTATTTTCAATTTTTGGTAAAACTGATAAAATATTTGCGTATCCGTATAGTCTTCCTATTTCTTCTATAAGATCTGCTTTATTTGGTTCTACATCTAATCTTCTTGTAGGAATTGTTACTGTTAGGGTTTCATCTTGTAGAGTATAGTCAAATCCTAGATTGTTAAGTGACTTTTTACAATCATCTAAAGTCATTGTTACTCCTAAGGTTTTATTGATTTCATTTAATGATACTTTTGCAATTTTTGGTGTTTTATCTATTTCATCATATGAAATTGTTCCTGTTAGAACAGAACCGTTTGCGTATTTTTCAAGTAAGTGACATGCTCTTTCTATGGCTGTTTCACAGTAAAGATAATTAAGTCCTTTTTCATATCTTAATGATGCTTCACTTCTTAAATCATATTTTAGGGATGTGCGTCTTACATTTGATGAACTAAATATTGCACTTTCAATTATAATGTTTTTGGTGTTTTCGTCTACTCCTGAATTGTTTCCTCCCATAACGCCTGCTAGGCATATTGGATTTTCTCCATCAGTTATAACTATGTCGTTTGTATCTAATAAAAGAGTTCTTTTATCTAGTAGTGTTATTTCTTCATTTTCTTTTGCCATTCTTACTAATATTGTTTGATTAAGTTTATCAGCGTCAAAGAAATGAAGTGGTTGACCATATTCTAACATTACATAGTTACTTATATCTACTATATTATTAATTGGTCTCATTCCAGCTTTTAGAATTCGTTCTTGCATAAATTTAGGGGATGGTTGTATTTTTAAATTCTTTACCATTTTAGCATTGTACATTGTACAGTTTTCTGTTTCTACTTCTATATCTAATTTATCTAATATAGATTCAGTGATTGGACTTGTTGTTATGTTTGGTTCTTTTACTTTAAGTCCTAGAACACTTGCTACTTCATAAGCAAATCCTAAGTGGTTTGTGCAGTCAATCATTCTATTTGGATTAAGGTCTAAATTATAAAGAGTGTCATCATAACCTAGGTATTTTAAGGGGTCAGTTCCGACTACTGCATCACTTCCTAATTCTTCAATACCGGCATCATATAATTCTTGAGTTTTTAAAACGAGTCCTAATTCATAAAGAGCACAAATCATTCCGTTTGATTCTTCTCCTCTTATAGTTGATGATTTTATTAGAAAATTATCTGGTAACAAGGCTCCTGGAGTTGCTACAACAACTTTCAATCCTGGTCTTACGTTAGAGGCTCCACAAACTATTTGAGTTACTGTGTTTCCTAGGTTTACTTGACAGATATTTAAGTGATCACTATCTGGGTGTTTTCTTGTTTCTATAATTTCTCCAATTACTAGATTATTGATTTTAGAAGTTAAAACTGATTCTACATTAACTCCTGCAGTTGTTATTTTATCCGCTAAGTCTATTAGATCTACATTGTCTAAATCGACATAGTCTTTAACCCAATTCATACTAATCATTAATTACACATCCCTTCTATTATAATTTTTGTTGTTTCTTAAGTCGTTTGTATAGATTGTTCTTACATCACTTATTCCATATTTTAGCATTGTTAATCTCTCAACACCAAAACCAAATGCAAATCCACTCCAAACAAGTGGGTCATATCCACAGTTTTCTAATACTTTATAGTGAACCATTCCGGCTCCTCCTACTGTTATCCATCCTGTGTTTTTACATATACTACATCCTTTTTGACCACAGTTAAAGCAAGATATATCTAGTTCTACTGAAGGCTCAGTAAATGGGTAAAAACTTGGTCTAAATCTTGTTAAACGATCACTACCAAATAGTTTTTTTGCAATTATATCAAATGTTGCTTTTAAGTTGGCAAGTGATATGTCTTTATCAATTAGTAGTCCTTCCATTTGTGTGAATTGGTGAGAGTGTGTTGCGTCATCATCGTCTCTTCTATAGGTTTTTCCAGGGCATATTATTCTAATTGGTTCTTGTCCTTTTAATGATTCCATTGTTCTTGCTTGAACGGGAGATGTTTGACTTCTTAATAATATAGTTTCATCTTCTATATAAAAAGTATCTTGTGCATCTCTAGCAGGGTGACCAATAGGCAGATTTAATAGTTCAAAATTATATTTGTCTAATTCTACTTCTGGTCCTTCTACTACATCGTACCCCATGCTCATCATAAGTTCTTCTAGTTCTTCTACTACTTTTTCTAAAATATTTGGACATCCAACTTTAATTTTTGTTGATGGAAGTGTTACATCAATTGTTTCGTTTTTTAATTTTTCATTTATTATATTTGTTTCAATTTCTTCTTTTTTAGTTTCAATGATATTTGTAACTTCAACTTTTATTTCATTAAGTTTTTTTCCAAATTCTTTTTTTTCTTCTATTGTCATGTCTTTTAATTTGGCGGTTAAATCATTTATGATTCCTTTTTTACCCATATATTTTATTTTTATGTCGTTAAGGGTATTAAGGTCATTACATGTATTTAGTTGTTCAATAATTTCTTCTTTTATGTTTTCCATTTTATTTCCTCCTATAAAAAAACCACGCCCAGAATAAGGACGTGATTACGTGGTACCACCTTAATTTATAGTATTTCTACTAACTTGATACTATAACGCGTTACCGTTGTAAATTTTCTTTTACAAAGCTCAAAGATGAATTCATAAGTTTTTTTCTGTTAATTTCCACCACTCATTAACTCTCTATAAGATAAGTTCTTATTACTATTTCTTTTCATTGCGACTGTTTATATTATAACATACTTTTAGATTTTACTAAATCTATTTTTTATTTTTTCTTTTCCTAATAATTTTAATAAGTCATATAAGTCTGGTGTCATTGCTTTTTTTGTAAGAGCTACTCTTATTACTGTTGTAACATCTGCTATATTTCCTTTAAATTTAGAAGGATCTTCTTTATATAGTTTCATATCGCTAGCGTATCCTAGTTTGTTACTAAGGTCTTTGCATTTATTAAACCATTCTTCTTTTGTATCTTCATCACTATAGTATTCATTTATGTATGTATTTATTATATTTCTTATTTCATTAATGTCTGTTATGGTATTAAAATCATATTCTTTAATTGAATCAAATAGTTCATCATACATGTATGCGAATTCTGTTTTAATATCTTTATATTTTGCGATATCTTTTCTTGGTTTTTTTATTTCTCTTTCAATATTAAGTAAGTTTATAGAGAAATTTTTATCATTTGTAAATATTTGATAAAATTCTTTATCATATTTTTTAAAGTAAGTGCATGCTTTTTCATATAAATCACTAGCTGTTTGCATGCTTATATATATTTTTGATATATTATTTAATTTATCATTATCAAATAATGGACATGATTTGCTCATTTTTTTGAAGTCAAATTTAAAGTCCATGTAGTTTGCTTTTTTATTGGCGTTATACCATTCTTCGAAATTACTGTTAACTAGTGTTGCTAAGTAAAGCATTACTGCGTATTCTGGTATTCCTTCTTCGTGGTAATAACTCATAGCGGCTTCTGGATCTTTTCTTTTTGATATTTTTCTTACTGTCCCATTTTCTGTTTTAGAGATTGGGGATAGATGAGCGTAGTTTGGTGCTTTGAATCCAAATACTTGAAATAATTGAATATGAAGTGGAACTGATGGTAACCATTCATCTCCTCTTGTTATATGAGTAGTACGCATTAAATGATCGTCTACTAAATGAGCAAAATGATATGTTGGTAGTCCGTCCCCTTTCATTATAGGAACGTCTATATCATTTTCAGGCATCTCTATTTTACCTTTGATTAAATCATTGATGACGATTTTTTTATCAAAGCATCCAGGTGATTTTAATCTTATTATATAGTCTTCACCATTTTTTATTTTCTCTATTGCTTGTAACGTTGTTAGATTACGACATTTAGCGTATTTGCCATAATATCCTATTCTTTTTTTTGTTTCTGTTTGATGTTCTCTAACTGTATTTATTTCTTCTTTTGTACAAAAACATGGATACGCTAAACCTTTTATAATAAGGTGTTTAATAAAAGCGTGATATATTTCTTTTCTTTCACTTTGTACATAAGGTCCGTAGTTTCCAGTTTGAGTTCCGTCTGTTTGTGGTCCTTCATCAAATTCTACTCCAAACTCTTTTAATCCTTCAATTATTGTATTAACTCCGTTTTCTACGGTTCTTGCTGTGTCTGTATCTTCTATTCTAAGGTAATAAACGCCTTTTGATTGACGTGCTATTACATTAGCAGTAAATGATGATAATAAAGCTCCTATGTGGATAAATCCAGTTGGGGATGGAGCGTATCTTGTAACTTTTGCTCCATCTTCTAGTTTTCTTTCTGGATACATTAATTCATAATCTTCTACTGTTTTTGTAATATTTGGAAATATTAAATTTGCTAATTCTTCATTCATTGTTCCACCTGATTTCTATTAAGCTACTATTTTATTTTTTTCTTCAAAGGAATAATTATTAATTGCTAATTTTGTTTCGTTTAATTCTTGTACTCTATCGTTTAGGATAGCAGGGTTAGTAATTACATTATTTTTTATGTAATCAAATCGATCTTTATTTATGTATAGTGAGATATAGATAGATTGCATTTTATCTATATTACTAGTTTTTAAATCGTCTCTAGTTTTATAATTATATTCTGCCATATCTAATAAATCTTGGGTTTTTTTCATGTCATAACTTTCAGTCATAAGTGGTTTTATAAACATACTTGAGTCATTTTGAAAATAAGCACTCATCATATTATTTATTCCTACTACTTCACCATAAAGGTTTGCCATGATTAATTCATCTTGATTTTTAATTTCTTCTTCATTTCCTACAAGGTTATTAGCAATCATTTCTGTTATACCAATATCAACTGAAGAAAGTTTTAAATTATCGTTTAGTCCATAAAAGTTTTCTTTTGATGTTACCATCTGTAGAACATTCATCATAAGACTGTGAGTTGCATCACTTTCTTTTAATTTCTCTTCATTGATATAAAGAATATTTTCTCTTGGATTATATTCTGTATCAGTATTAATTAGATATCTACTGCCTCTTTTAATTTTTAGCCCTTTTATTCTTTCATTAAAGTTATTTAAATCAATTTTTTCAAAAACAGAATGAAAGATTGTGATTAACTCTTCAAAGTTTTCTTTAAGAGAATCGTTTAGATTTTGATTTGCTTGAATTGCTTCGTAAGCTTCTTTAATTTCATTCATATAATTTCACCAAATTAATTGAATACATATTATACATTTTTTTATATTCGATGTAAAGGATGTATTTTCATAATTTTTTCCTTTTCTTATTTTAAATATAAACTTAATTTCTATTATAGCAAAAAAAACATAAAAAATAAATAGTAAATTGTACACAAAAAAAGGAAATCAATAGATTCCCTTATGATTGCTAGAAAAATAAATGTGTAAACTTTACTCTTTTATAGCATTAAGTGTTTTTTCATTTCCTGTAATTACTATTTTAGATTGATATAATTTATCATAATTATAAAATTTATTTTGTTTTAAGTTTTTTAATACTAAATTATAATTTTCTTTAAATGTATTAAAATCATCTAAATAAATTTCGTTTAAAACTAATTCATAGTTATTACTATCATTTAATTTTACTAAATCTAAGTCATTTATGCTTCTAAATTTGCTATGAAATTCTACTTCTATTTCTATTTTATTATCTTTAAGTTCGTTATTTTTAATATATTTTATATCGTTATTATAGTAACAAACTATTTTATCTATATTATTTATTTCAAATACTTCTTTATATTTTTTGGTTTCATAGTTTACTTTTGGTGCTTCATTTTTATAGTCTATTCTAAGTATTTCTGTTGAGAAAATAACTCCTCCAAATACTAGTAAGGTAATAGCTATAAATACAGGATATACAGTTATTTTCTTTATCCCAAAAGTAAATTGATATATAATATTTGTAAGCCATCCTGTTCCAATAACAAAGGCTATCATTATTAGGATTAATCCAATAAATCTAACTCCAATAAAGAAATAAGATACTACAAATGCTAATCCTCCAAAAAGAATGAATTCTACAAGTACAAGTGGTAATAACAAGCATAAGGTCATACATATTTTATAAATTATTAATAATCCTTTTGTTAGTCCACTACAAGTACTTTTTAGTGTATTATTTTTTTTTGGTTCTTTTTTTGATTCTTCTTTTGGTTCTTCTTTTTTTGGTTTTTTATTAGTTTTAATATCACTTTTAAAGTATGGACTGAAAACTACTATAATTATTAAAACACATGTTACAAAGTATCCTAAACTTGTTGCTATAGTCCATAATGCTTTTAAAGCTGTATCTAAAGGAAACATACCAATAGATAGAATTGACATCCCTAACGAGTCTATAACGTGAAATGGTAATCTTAAAATGGCTAGTCCTACTAGTAGTAAAATAAACTTTATTATAATTTCAAATATTAATTCAATACTTAAATCTTGGGTTTTGACATTTTCAAAGAATTCTTTTGATAAATTTGCCATTGTTTTGGCACTTTTTTTTATGATATTTTCAAAGTCTTTTCCCTTTTCTTCATTTACCTTTGTTGGATTAATTTTATAAGCTTTTAAAATTTCTGTTGCTAGTTCATCGATTGCTCCAAATTCTAAAACGGCTTCTTCTTCAGTTATTCCTGATTTTACTTTTAATTCAATAATATCTTTATATTCGTTTATTGTATCTTTTAATTCTTGTTCATCTAGAATTGATAACTTATATTCTAGTTCTTTAATAAATTGTTTTTTATTCATTTTTGCTACACTCCTTTATAAATTTTGTGACAGATGTTTGGAATAAACTCCAACTATCGTTTAGTTCTTTTAATCTTTTTTCTCCATTTGCAGTTATTTTGTAATATTTTCTACTTGGTCCTTCATTACTTTCTACTAAATATGTATCTGCATATTTTTCGTTGGTTAATCTTTTTAAGAGTGGATATATTGTTCCGTCATTAACGTCAACAATTTTGGATACTTCCATTATTAATTCGTAACCATACATGTCTTTTTTATTAATAGATAATAATACTATTAATTCTAGCACCCCTTTTTTAAATTGTGTGTTCATAAACCACCTCACACTAAGAGTATATACCAACTACCTTGTAATGTCAAGTAGTATATAAAAAAAGAAGTTAGTATACTTCTGGAGTTCCTACTTCTTTATCTTTAATTGTTATTTTATAGCCTTCAATTAAAATATATCCACTCTCAACTTCACTATCTACTACTGTTAAATCTGATTTAGTAATTGTATACCCTAGTGTATTACTAGTAGTGGTATTCCCTAATTTTAGGGCATTTACTTCATTAATATAGTCTATTGCATGTTGTCTAACATTTTCAAGTTTATCATTACTACTATTTTCTAATATCTTTTTTGGTATTTTGACATCAATAGAATTATTAAAACTTTTATAATCAATCTTTAATTTAAAAATATTTAGGGAGTTTTTTTCGTTTTGGCATTTAAGTCCATCTGTAAAATCTCCTGTTATTGAACGAATGTTTCCTTTCTTGTCAATTCTAACGTGAAGTAATACATCATCAATTACTTCATATTTTTCATTTTCAAAAAATGTTGGATCATAATATGATTTTATAAAACTTTCTACTCTATCTTTTTTTAAGGATATTACATAGCATGTTCCTTTAGTGCATTTTTCTTTTTGGACAATGTGTGAGTTTTCATTAATAAAAGCTGTTATATAGTATATTGATATTTGGTCTTTATTTTCTGTTATTTCACTGTTATTTTTGAATGTTGTTGCTAGGTCTTTATTTGTTTTAATATAATAAGTTGATTCTTTATTTTCTTTACCTGATTCAATTTTATCTTTTACTTTTGCGGTCCCGTTTATGTTGTCAACATTTACTTTTTTTAATCTTTTAAAGTCTATGTCTTTATTGTTTATGTTGCTTTTAATGTCTACTTGTACGTTTGCAGTATAATTTTTAGCATTCTCAAGGTTTTCTTGTGCTTTTTTTACAGTTTGTTTGTTACATCCTGTTAACATAAGACAAGTGAAAAGTAAAAGTGTTGTTTTTTTAATCAAACTACCACTCCTTTACTAATTTAAGCATAACATAGGCTTGTTAATTTAACAAGTTTTTTTTGATAACTTTTTAAGATATATTATCTCAATTATTATATACTATGAAAAAAAAGTAAGTTTAATGAAGATAAGAAAGGATTAGAAAACGAAATATAGGGATGACTAAAAAATAGCAACTTTATTATATACATTTTTTTATTCTTTATGATATAATTATGTATAGTAAAGGGAGGATATTTATGGGAATTTTTAGTAATTTATTTAACAAAAAAAGCAATGATGTTAAGAGTATGGTTAGTTCTTTAAATGAGGAACAAACTTCAAAAGAAGAAATGGATAATTTAGAAGAAGCAGAAGCTAATGCCTTTGCATCACTTGATTTAAACGAGGAAAAATTAAATGTAGATGAAAAAAAGAATGATACTGATAATCTATTACAGAATATAAAAACCTCAGTAGGTAAAGTTGATGTTGCTTGTATGGGAAATGGTATTAATTCTTGTAAAAAGTGTACTTCTTGTGGTGAAAAGTTATATATTGTAAAGGGTGTTTGCCCAAAGTGTGGGACATCTATTCCTGAGTAAACTTATATAATACAAAAAATTCATGAAATTGATTCATGTTTTTTTATAATATATTAATTATTAATTCATATAATTAATTGGGTGATGTAATGTTTAAAAAAATATTGAGTTTCTTATTTAAGGATCTTTCAATTTTTAGTTGTGCTTATTCGAATAACATATTCCCAGATCCTCTTTCAAAGGAGGAAGAATCAAAATATATTATGCTTCTTGACCAAGGAGATAAACACGCTAGAGATATGCTTATTGAGCATAATTTAAGGTTAGTTGCTCACATTGTTAAAAAGTATGATAGTAAAAGTGATAATATGGATGATTTAATAAGTATTGGAACAATTGGACTTATTAAGGGAATTGATTCATATAGTTCAAATAAAAATATTAAACTTACTACGTATGTTGCTAAGTGTATTGAAAATGAAGTTCTTATGTTTTTTAGGGGAAATAAAAAGAATGCTAAAACAGTTAGTTTGAATGAACCTATAGGTTTTGATAAAGATGGAAATGAAATTACACTTATGGATGTTTTAAAAACTAGTCCTCCTGACTTTGCTATGGACATTCATAATCAAGATAATATTAAACTATTAAAAAAATATTTTTCTTCTTTAAATGATAAAGAAAAGAATATTTTAATACAGCGCTTTGGGCTTAATAATGGTGATGAAATAACGCAAAAAGAAATTGCAAATAGTTTAGGTATCTCAAGAAGTTACGTAAGTAGGATTGAAAAAAGAGCTATTACTAAAATATTAAGAGAGTTTATTAAAAATAAAAAAGAAGTATAAGAAAAGAACTAATTTGTATTTAGTTCTTTTCTGTTAATTTATAATTTAGTTTCTTTTTTTCAAATAAAAGATCTTCTTTTTTGCTTTTTAGTTTTATATATTCTTGATTTAAAATATATAGGTCTTTTTTAAATTCTAATTTCATTACCCTTTCAATTTCTTCAATTGTTACTCCGGGTATTGAAAATTGTTTTAGGAATTTTGACTCGTTTAATTCTTTTTCTATATTAGCTGATTTTATTTCATTTCTATTTTTTTCTTGTTCTTCAATAATAATTAGTAAGTTGTTTTTTTGTTGAGTTAAATTCTTTTTTATTTCTCTAATCTTTTTATTATTAAGAAGTCTTTTTATGAATTTTTGTTGTTTCATTGTATATAAAGTTGTTTCATTATTTGTTACTGATGTTTCTTTTTCTTCTTTGTTTATATTTAGTTGTTCTATTTTTTTGGTGTTTTTTTCGATTCCTTTGTTTAGTTTTTCTTCATTTTTTTTGAATTCATTATAGTTTTCTTTTTGGTTTTCTATACTTTTTGTATATGATGCATATTTCATTTCTTCTGTTAGTTTATTAATTTGTTCATCAATTTCTTTGATTTTTCCATCAATTTCTTTTATTTTTTGGTTCATTTTTCACCTTTTTCTATACATTTTTCTGCATTTTTTAAAAAGGTTTCTAATTTTTCTCCTCTTAGAGGGCGACATTTTTTATAGTTTGAAAAGTCTTCTTTTATTTTTAATGCCATTCCTTTGCATGATCCAAATCCACATGTTCCACAGTTTAATCCTGGGAGAAGATTTTCTAGGTCTTTATTACATGTATTAATTTTGGAGTCTATTAATGTTATTATTATTCCTATTATAAAGGCTGTTATGGTTAAAATTATTATTCCTTGCATCGTTTACACTCCTCACATTTCTTATTACATTTATTATGTTTATATAATAATATGGTTAATGTTATAAGTCCTAGAAGAACAATATACGCTATCATATAAATGTGAATCTAGAAAAAACAAGAGCCATTATAAAAGCTGTTATTAAAGCAATAGGAACTCCTTTAAAACTTTCTGGGACATTACATTTTTCTAATCTTTCTCTAATTGTTGAAAATATATAAATTATAAGAGTAAAACCTAAAGAAGAAGAAACACTAAAAACTATTACTTCTATTAGATTAAAGTTATTAGTAATATTAAGTAAAGTGATTCCTAAAACAGCACAGTTTGTTGTTATAAGTGGTAGATATAATCCTAGAGTTTTATGAATGTTTTTAAAATATCTTTTTAAAATTATTTCTAGAATTTGAACAATTGAAGCTATAACTAGGATAAACATAATTGTTTTTAAATATTCAGTTTTAGTAGGCACTAATAAATAATGATATAAAAGAAAAGTTATAATACTAGAAATTGTTACTACTAGAAAGACTGATAAACCCATTGATACAGCATTTTTTTCTTTATCACTAGTTCCTATAAAAGGACAAATTCCTAGGAATTTATTAAGTACTATATTTTCAGTTAATAGTCCTGTAATAAAGAGATTAATTAGATTCATTGTGACCACTTACCTTTCTAAACAATGCTATTAAAAGGGCTAACACTAGAAAAGCTCCAGCGGGTTCTTTTAAAACGGATATTGGAAAAATACTAATTTGAGGAAGAATATTAGTATATACTAGTTTAAAACCTGTTAATGATGATAAACTACTTATTAAAGTTATGGTATTTGTTCCAATAACTTCCCTGATTAAGGCTATTAAACTAATTGATAAGGTAAACCCTATTCCAACTCCTAGGGCATCTTCTAGTGATTTAGGTATACTTGATTTACTAGAGACTGCTAATGCTCTACCTAAAACAATGCAGTTGACCACAATAAGTGGTAAGTAGATTCCAAGAGCACTATAGAGTTCTTTTAGATGACTTTTAAGAAGTATTTCTATAATAGTAACTATAGTACCAATTATTAGGATATAAACTGGAATTTTAACATTTTCTGGGACCATTTTTTTGGTTAACGATATAATAAAACTAGATATTATAAGGACTGTTAATACACATAAACCCATCAAATATGCATTTTCAAATTTTGTTGTAACTGCTAGAGCTGGACACATACCAAGGATTAAAATAAATGTTGGGTTTTCTTTAAAAATTCCATTTAAAACTGTTTTCATATATTACCTCCAATAATATGGGTAAGATAGATTAAAGTACCACATATAAAGGCTGTTAAAGTAAGTACTAATATGCTTTTAATTTTTTCCTTCATTATATTCCTCCATAGCTCCTTTTATGGCTTTTTTAATGGCGTTACTAGATATTGTTGCACCACTTATAGAATCAATATCATTGTTTTCTTTAATATTATTTATGTATCCTTCATTTAGGTAAGTTGGACATGTATAATATTCTGTTTGTTTATCACTACTTATACAATTGTCTTTATAGTCTAATAGTTCTATATTTGTTACAACATTGTTTTCGATAGTTATATTAGCAATTAATTTCCCTCCAAAACTGTCTGTTTCAATTTTAAAGGTATTACCAGTTTGTTTGATTAAACGATAATTTTTCGTGTCAGGCTTTGCACCTTCAAAGTCTAAATAGTTTTTATTTTTATATCCTTCAAGGGTATTTACCATCATTTTCTTTAAGGCTGTTGAACTAACTGTAGCACCACTAACGGTGTCAATGTCATTTAATTTTTCTTGTTCTTTTATTAGGGTATCTGTGTAATTAGCATCTTTGACAGTTTTAAAGAATGAATCATTTTGGTCAAGCACTTCAAATTTTATGACTTTATCTTTTTCAATTGTAATTGATGCTTTTATAAGTGATGAGTACCCTTTTTGAGTAACTGTATATTTATATTGATTGTTTTTAATTTCTATATTTAGAATATTAAAATTAGGATCAACATCAGTTTTAGGTATATTCATTTTATTATTTATAATGAATGTAAATAAAATAATCAATATTATTAAGGGCACTAAAGCCTTTTTAAAGGAAATCTTATCAATAATGAATACTAGCATATTCATGGTTAGAATACTTGTTAAAACTGCTTCTGGGTAAGGTGTAAGATATCTTAAAGTTACTGTTAAGAAACCTAATGATAGACCATAAATAATTTGTCCTTTTGTTGTTATTGGACTGGTTACTGGGTCAGTTGCCATAAATACTGCTCCAAATAATAACCCTCCACTTAAAGTCATAAATAAGGAATACCAGAGGGATTCACCTATTCCTAAACTCATTAAGAATACTATTGATACATAAACTACAGGTATTCTCCATTTAATAGTTTTAGTGGCTACTAAGTAGATAAATCCAAGTAGTATTAAAAATGAACTAGTCTCTCCTACTGAGCCTGGAATTGTTCCAATGAAGAAATTAGATAAATTACCGTAAGGTTCTACTAGTTCTTCATAAGTTCCTATTCCTGTTATTATATCAGCATTTGTTAAAGGGGTTGCTTTACTTATTGTATCTAATTCATATTTATTTAGATATCCCCCATTTGAATTAATCAAACTTCCATAACAACTTATTACTACTAAAGCACCTACTAGGGCTGGATTAAAAATATTTTTTCCGAATCCTCCAAAAAGCATTTTACCTATAAAAATAGATATGAAAGAACCAAATATTAATATGCTTAAAGGGGTATTAATAGGTAGAACTAAACTTAAAAATATTCCTGGTAATAACCCATGAGTTTTTAAAATTTTTTCTTTTTGTTTGAATAATAGTTGATAAAGAGTTTCAAAACCAAGTGATGACAATCCTCCTGTTAAAACAAAGATAAGAGGATAAAACATCTTTAAAGAGAATCCATAAGGAATATATCCATTTTTATAGATTGTAAAAAGGATTATTGGACTAAGAGCGATTAAGACATTTATCATCATTCTATTGGTTGTATTTTTAGTTTTAATAAATGGTCCCATTATTTTACCTCCTCTTTTGCTTTTTTGACAATTTCTCTTAAATTAATTCTGGCAGGACAAATATATGAGCATAGACCACATTCAATACATTTGTTTGGATTTAATTTTTTTAATTCTGATGGATCAGCATTCATTATAAAAACAGGTGATAATGAAACTGGACATGCTTGTGCACATTTTCCACATCTTAAACATTCTGTAGTTATTTCTTCTTCTTTTTTAGGTAGTACTAGAAGACAGTTTAAGTCTGCTGTTAGTATTAGGTCTTTTGGGGCAATTGTTCCCATCATAGGACCCCCTGTGATGATTATAGAGTCTGTTTCTTTTCCTCCTACTGCTTTTATTAGTTCACTTATTTTAGTTCCTATTTTTGCTTGTATGTTTCCTTTGTTTTTTATTCCTTCTCCTGTTATTGTTATAATTCTTTCTGTAAGTGGTTCTAAATCTTTCATGGCAAATATTGTTGAAACATTATTAACGATTATTCCTTTTTCAAGTGGAATGGTTTCATAAGTTTCATTTAAACATTCTTTAATTAAAGTTTTTTCATAACCCATGGGATAAATATCTCTAACTTTTTTTAATGAAATATTTGGATATGTTCCTATATATTTATTAACTTCTTCTATTAAGTCAATGTTAGTTTTTTTAATTGCGATTATTGCTTTATCAATATCTTTAATTTTAATGATTTTGTCAATTGTTTCTAAAATTTCTTCAGAGTGTGACATAATAAGAGCCCAGTCAGCGGTAATATAAGGTTCACATTCAACAGCATTAACTAGTAATGTTTTAATTTTTTTATCGGTTCTATATTTTATGTTTGCAGGAAAACCTGCTCCACCCATTCCAATAATTCCACATTTTTCTAATTTATCTTCAAATGATAAATTTAAGTCTACTTTTATAGGTGTTTCTTTTAAATCATTTTCTACTTCGGCACACAAAAAAGTTCCTTTTACTGTATTCATTTCTTTCAATCCTATAACATGACCGCTAACAGATGATATCCCAGGATTTTTGTCATTACTAAGTATTTGACCTTTCTTAACGTAGTCTCCTATTTTTATTTTATTATCGGTTTTTATATAAACAATTTTAGGTATATTTAAGTTTTTTATTTTTGTCATTGACTCGTGTTTATGTTTTGGTAATTTTAATCCCGGCATAAAGCACCTCCTATTATAATTATACAATAAAAAAGAGTTAAAATAAACTCTTTATCTATACATTTGATTAATTAAACCATATAATATTTTAGGTGATAATATGAATAATAATTGGTGGTGCCATGGAAAATGGATATTCTTTTTAATTATTTTTGCTATAATATTATTTTATCAAATGATTCTTACTTTATTTATTTTAACTAGATTTAACATTTTCTTGTGTTTCTTTTGGTGGATGTTCATCCTTTGGTGTTTGTTTAAGGTAATCTGGTAAATTTTCTAGTTTTATAATCATTTTTTTAATTGTTCTGGTTTTTTCAAATTCGTCTTTATTTTCTTTTAATATTTCAGGAAGACCTAGTAAAATTAAAAGAATTTTTTTTTCATAGTCTAGTAAGGGATATTTTATTTCATATCTTTGTAGAAGGTCTAGGTAATTATATTTTGGATATTTTATAAATAGTTTATATAAGTCAAATATGGGTATATCAAATTTTGCTTTATCCCAACTTGTTAGATATTCTTGTTTGTTTCTAATATAGTGTGTTAAGTTAAGGTTATTGTGTACAACTACATATCTTATCTTTTTGGGTATAACTAGTAATAATTCTTCTAATTCTTTTCTAGCGATATCTAAGACATAAAATATTTTATCTATATTTCTTGCTATTAGATATTCTGATGGGGACATGTAAACTTTTTTTTCTATTAATGTTATTTTGTCTTCATAATAAGTATAAAGGTACTCTATATTACTTTTTATATCTTCATATATTCCTTTTATTTTGTCTTCATCGACTTCTTTAAAATAGGTAGTCTTTGAGTGTAGTAGAGAAGTTAGGTCAATTAAATCGTAGAGTTTTTGTTCTTCAGGATAGTCTATTTCATCAATATATTCGGTTATAAGTGCTCTATTGTTTTCTATAATTTTGGGAAAGTAATTGAAATTTCTTGATTCTAAGTAATCAAATATTTTGTTGTTTTCTTTTTTTATTACATATTTTTTATCGAAAATTGTTATTTTACCGCGATATTCTACTTTTTTAGGTGTATAGTTATCAATTTTAATCATTTGATGGGATTATTATTTTGTCGCCTAGTTTAATTTCTAAAAGTTCGTTATATTTTTCTAGGTCATCTTTGCTTATTGTATAGAGTTTTTGGATTTTTTCTAATGTGTCATTTTCTTTTACCATGTATATTTTATATGTTGCAAATTCTTCGGTTTGTTTTTTTGGTTGTACTTTTTCTTCTGGTTTTTCAAATATTTCTTCTATGTGTTCTTCAAAAATATCTTCTATGTGTTCTTTATGGTTTTCAAATAAATTTTCGAATGTTTCTTTATGATTTGTGATAATTTCGTCTACTTCTTCAGTTTCTATACATCTTTCAATTTCTTTTAGATTGTCTAAACAAACTTCAATATTTATTAGTAGTACATTACTATCAAATATTTCGTAATAAAAATCATCTATGTCAATATTTACATCTTTTATATCATATTTATCGTCTACTGCTATATCTACTGGTACATTAAAGTCAAATTTGTCGACTGTTGTTGTGGTGTCTGTTATTTTATATTCTCCGTTTAAATAGAATTCTCCTGTTATTTGATTATCTAATCCTTGATGAAGTGAGTGCTCTAGCGAAATTGAGGTAATTTCTGCTATATTATCATTAAAAAATAATTCTTTTTTAAAGGGTACTATTTTTTTCATTAAATCATCTCCTAAAAGAGTATATTAAAAAAAGTAGAATCTATTCTACTTTTAACAGTAAGTTTTTTGTTTTTTTAAGGCTTTCTTTATTTATGAAGTCTTTTTTTAAATATTCAATAGACAATTTTAATTCTTCTTTTATTATATTTAGTTCAATACTATTTAAAGGTATTTCATTAAGTAGTGTTACAATGGTTGAGTTTAGTTTTGATTGTCCTATAAATTTATGTTCTTTTGTTATAAATAAGTCATTTAAAACATTGTAGTCTTCTTCAATTAAATATTTTGTTTGATTATTTATTTTGTTTTTTTTGTTTATAGGTAATAAGTTTGATGTTCTTATTATATATTCTTTAAAATAAAAGTCTGTTTCGTTTTGGTCATAACCTTCTTCTAAAGTTATTAATATTTCTCTATATAGTCTATTTATTTCTATATCTTTTATACTACTAAATTCAAATTCTCTAAATACTGTAAACAAATTGTCAAGAATATCTTCTGATAGTATTAGTTTTTCTTTTTTATCGTTTAAAAGTCTTTTTAATCTTTCAAAAAATTCTATTTCTAAATAATCTTTTTTATATAATTCTTCCATTTTCTTTATTGGATTTTGGGCATACAATATTGACTCTATTTTTTTATTTTTTATATAATTTAAGAGTCTATAATTATTTACCATTTTGCCCTTTTAAGTAATTATATATATCCATGTAATCATCAACAAAAATAAATTGTAGATTTTCTTTAAGGTCTTTTGATAGTTCTTCTATATCTCTTTTGTTTTCAGAAGGGACGAAGATTGTTTTTATTTGTGATCTTTGGGCTCCGATTATTTTTTCTTTTATTCCTCCAACAGGGAGTATTGTTCCTCTTAAGGAAATTTCACCTGTTAGGGCTAAACTTTTATTAATTTTAAGATTAGATAAAGCACTTATTAAAGCTGTTACTAATACTACTCCTGCTGATGGTCCGTCCTTTTTAATTTTGACATTTGGGACATGTATGTGTATATCATTATTTGTAAAGTTATTAAAATCTATATTAAATGTTTTATAATTTGCTTTTATATAACTAAGGGCTATTTGGGCACTTTCTTTCATGGTTTCTCCAAGGGAACCTGTAAGTATTAGTTTTCCTTTTCCTTTATAGTAATTTACTTCAATTGGTAATATATCGCCTCCAAAGTTTGTATAGGCAAGTGCGTTTACTACTCCTATATCATATTTGCTTTCTTTATTAAAACTATATTTGGCTTTTCCTAAATATTTTATAATATTACTATTGTTTATTTCTAGGCTTGATACTTTTATATTGGTTGATACTATTGAAGTTACTATTTTCCTAATAATTTTTGAAAGTTGCCTTTTTAATTCTCTAACTCCTGCTTCTTTTGTATAATTCCTAATTATTGTTAAAATTGCTTCATCACTTACAATTATTTTTTCTGTTTTTAATCCATGTTCACTTATAATTGATGGTAATAAATATTTTTTGGATATATCTAATTTTTCTAATTCAGTATATCCGCTTATTTCAATAATTTCTAATCTATCTCTAAGGGCTTCTGGAATATTTTCAATATAATTAGCAGTTGCTATAAACATAACATTGGATAAATCATATTCCTCTTCAATAAAATTATCAGAATAGTATTTATTTTGTTCTGAATCAAGTATTTCAAGTAAGGCACTTGATGGGTCTCCATGTTGGTCTTTTGTCATTTTGTCAATTTCATCTATTAAGAATACTGGATTTAATGAACCTGCTTTTTTCATGGCTTGAATAATTCTACCAGGTGATGCTCCAAGATAAGTTCGTCTGTTTCCTCTTATTTCTGATTCGTCGTGTACTCCACCTACTGACATTTTAACAAAATTTCTATTAATTGCTTTTGCGATTGATTTTGTAAGTGTTGTTTTACCAACTCCGGGTGGTCCTACAAGACAAATGATTGGTCCTTTTAGGTTTTTTGTCATTTGGGTAACGGCTAGATATTCTATTATTCTTGTTTTAATTTCTTGAAGTCCATAATGAGATTCATCTAAAACGTGTCTACTTTTTCTTATATCATTATTATCTTTGGTGGAAATATCCCAAGGTAAGTCAAGAAGCCATTCTATGTATGATTTGGTTATGCTTATTTCTGGGGATGTTTGACTTAACATTTCATAGCGTTTTATTTCTATGTTTAGTTTTTCTTTTATTTTTGAAGGCATATTACATGCATTTGCTCTATTTTTTATGTTTATCAAATCATCTTGTTTGTTTGAAGTTTCTCCGAGGGACTCTTGAAGACATTTGATTTTTTCTTTTATCATGAATTCTTTTTGGTTTTCTTCTAATTGGGCTCTTACTTTGGCATCTAGGGCTGTTTCCATGTTAAACATTTCTAATTCCCTATATATATCTTCTAGTACCATTTCTACTCTGTTTAAACTTGATGTTTCTACTAAATATTCTCTATTTCTTTCATAATTAATAGGTAATTGTGGTGCTATAATATCGGTTATTTTAGATAGGTCTTCTATATTTGCTAAAACTCCTAAAATACTATTTGACATATATGGTACTTTTATTATGTAGTTTTCTAATTCTTTATATAGTTTATGGCTTAAGGCTCTTGATTCATTATCAGGTAATTCTGAAATTTCTAGTGGTTTTACAAATGATTCTATTATTCCAGTTTCAGAGTCAGCATTAATGTATTCTGTTACTTTGGCTCTTTGGATTCCGCTTACTAATATTCTAACTTTTCCATTTGGCAATTCTATTTTGTTTTTAATTTTTGCAATAACACCTATTTTGGGTAGTTGTCCAATTTCTGGATTTTCTTCTAATGGATTTATTTGACTTACGATAAGAATTTTATTATCGTGAAATAATTCTGAGTATTCAATTATGTTTTTATTTGTAGTTCTATCTATTTCAAATTTTATATCGTTATTTGGTAATAAAATAATTCCTTTAAGTAGAATAACTGGTAGATTTGTCTTCATGTAAATCCTCCCTAGAAGTTGTTTCTTTTGTGCCACCTATTGTAACAAAAAAAAATATTTATTACAATATCTTTTTATACTTTATTTTGTTGTCATTATTTCTACACCATGGGATGTTCCAATTCGTGTTGCTCCTGCATTTACCATATCTTCAAAATCTTTTAAAGTTTTAATTCCACCGCTTGCTTTTATTTCTAAAACTTCATTTGCGTTTTCTTTTATAAGGCTAACATTTTTAATTGTTGCTCCCTTTTTATTAAATCCTGTTGATGTTTTAATAAAATTTATAAATGTTTCATTACATATTTTTGTCATTTTTATAATTTCTTCATCTGTTAGAAGACAAGTTTCTATAATTACCTTTAATGTTTTTCCACTTATGGCGTCTCTTATTTCTTCTATTTCTTTTTTTACATAGTCATAATCTTTATTTTTTAAAGCACTTAGGTTTATTACCATGTCTATTTCGTCTGCGCCATTTGAAACGGCATCAATTGCTTCATAGGTTTTAACAGCGGTTGTGTTTGCTCCGTTTGGAAATCCTACTACGGTACATACTAAAATATTTGTATCTTTTAAAAATTCTTTTACTACTGCTACATAGAAAGGGTTTATGCATACTGCTTGAAATTTATATTTTATTGCTTCTTTGCAAAGTTTTTCAATGTCTTCGAATGTTGCTGTTTGGTCTAAATTTGTGTGGTCTATCATTTTATTTATTTCCATTTTTATCTCCTTATAATAAATTTTTTAGTTCTTTAAAGTTTCTAATTATTTTGTATGAGTTGTTGTTTTTATATTTATTATAGTAATCAATTTGAATTACTTCTAGTTTTGCATTTAAGGCTCCTTCAATGTCACAGATTAATGAGTCTCCTATCATTGTTGCATCACTTGGGTTTGTCTTTCCTAGGGCCATTTTAAATGCTTCTATGTTAGGTTTTATTTTAACTTGATCTCCTCCAATAATAGTTGTAAAGAAATCTATTAATAATGCATTTTTTAGTCTTTCTGTTTGAGGTTCAGTAAAATAATTAGTTAATACAACTAATTCATATTTTTTAGAAAGATATGTTAGTGTATCTATTACATCATTATCAATCTCTACTAAGAAACCTTGATTATAAAATAAACGATTAATGAAATTCATTTCTAAGTTTATATTTAAGGAATTATTAATATCATTTAAGAGAGTTTCTTTATTCATGATGTCATGAATTTTTTCTTGTTGTTCAATTATGGCATCTATTACTTTGTAATCTATGTTTAGGTTGAATTCTTCTATTGTTTTTTCTAATGCTTTTGTGTAGTCTGGCTTCCATTTTAGTAAAGTGTTGTCTAAATCAAATATTAATTTTTTCATGTCTCCCCCTTTTTATGAAACTCTTTTTAAATAATACTTGCATTCATCGTTTTTGATAATACAAAGTGAATCATTTATTGCGTCATAATTATATTCAAATGTTTTATATTCTGTTTTAATTTTAAATCTACCATTAGCAAATTTATTTTCACCTTTTAATATGTGTCTTCCATTTTCGTCAATTACATCTATTTTTGATTCTTTTTCTTTTATGTTAAGACTCATGGTATCAGCATACCATTCTCCATAAATATTATTGATAGTTGTTTCTACATTTAATGTTACTCCTATTATTATAAGTAATAATGGAAATAATATTTTAAATACTAATTTTTTTAATACTTTATCTGAAAATACTGGAAGTACTGAAAATGCTGCTAAAGCAAAAATTAATTTGGAGATTGGTGAAATCATTTGACTTAACCCATAAACAGCAATTATTAAGGCTATTATATATTTTAAATTTTTAAGATTTATATATTCTGGTAATTGTTTTTTTGGTTTAATCATAAGAAAAAATTCTTGTTCACTAATTTGTTTGATTGTTTTTCCTTTTTCTTCTAGAATTTTTATTTTTTGTTTTTTCTTTTTTGTTGGTTCTTTTCCATTAATAACGATTGTTGTTTTTGAGTTAATTTCTTGTTGAAAGTTGTTTCCAAGTTTTTCGATTGTTTCTTTTAATTGTTTTTTGGTAAGTGTTTCAAGTTTACCATTTACTGCTATAAATTGATTTTTCATTTTTTTACACCCTTTTTCATGAATAGTATTATATTTAATTTTATTAAATTTTACAAGTGTTTAGTCTGAATTTTGCAAATTAAAAATAATATAGTATTTGATAATTCAATTATACCATATTATTTATTTGATTTAACTATTTTCTAATATTTTTAACAAGGATGCCAAGACCAAATAATAAACTTATTGTTGCTAATAGTGTATTTAGGGTTAGGATACTTGTTATTACTATTCCTATTAATAATGAAACATAAATGTTTTCATTTGTTTTATAGATAGCTTTGTATATATATTTTCCTATAATATATGCTGTTACTAATTTAGATAAATAAATTGCTATAAAGAATACTGCTAATATTATTAAACCAAGTGGTAATCCAAATATAGTAAGTATAATAAACATGGATAAAGTTGGTATTATAAATAGTGATGCTATTCCATAAAGTATATTTTTGAATATTGAATCAAAATTTAATTTTTCTTTATCAAGTTTAGAATAGAATTTAGGGAAAAGATATACTATTATAAGTGCTATTATCATAAGGGCAATTAAACTTATTAAGTAGTTCATAATTCTTTCTTGGAAAGTCATTTTATAAACTTCATTTGTGTATGTTTCTGTGTTTATACTTTTATTTAATCCTTTGATTTTAGCGTCGTCATTATATTTAAATTTTCCTAATATTTTAACGTTTTTTCCAAGTTCAATTTCTTGTGCATTAATTAAAGTTGATCCTTTAATAGTTGCATTTTCAATTAATACTTTCGATCCATAAGTTTTTAGGCTTCCACCGATAGTTCCGGATATTTTAAGATTGTTTCCTAAAATGTAGGCATCTTTTCCTATTGTTCCAGTTATATCAATAGTGTTTGCTGCTATAAACAAGTCTTTTTTTATTAAACCATCAATGTTGGCATTTTCTGCTGCCATTATTCCGTGTTCAATGTCTCCATTTAGGTTTATCTTGTATGATAACATAAAGGCTATGCTATCGATACTAGCATTTGAATTTATTTCTTCTGCTAGTGATATGGTTGTTTGTTTATAAGACCCTTCTAAATTTATTTTATTTTCTAGTTGGATGTTATTTTTAGCGTTTACTACAAAAGGTAATAAAAGCATACTGACTAAGACTAATATTTTCTTTTTCATTTTATTCCTCCTATTAAAATTATACCATAAAAAAAGAAAAGAAATTACTTTTCTTAAAATAATATTTTTAATTTGGTATATCATTTTTAAAATCGACTTCATAAAAACGCTTATCCGCGTTTTTTTTGATTGAATTTACTTTTCCCGTATGAATTTTTTGAAAATCTTGGTTTTGAAGTTGGTGCTGGTCTTCCATCTTTTGAAAGTTTTTTTGGTCTTCCTGTTTCTGCTATTTTTTTTGCACTTCTTCTTCCACCATTTAATTTTGGTTTTTCTGTTTTAACAAAAATTTTCATTGGAAAATTATGTTCTTCGTTTTTTCCTACTTCAAGTTTTATTAATTTTTGTATTGCATCAAAGTCACTTTTTTCATCTATTGAGCATAAAGATATGGCTTTTCCATTTTTCCCTGCTCTGGCTGTTCTTCCGATTCTATGAACATAAGTTTCTGCTTGTTCTGGTATATCATAATTTATTACATGTGATAAATCATTTATATCTAATCCTCTTGCAGCTATATCTGTTGCAATTAATATTTTTGTTTTTCCACTTTTAAAGTCATCTAATGCTTTTACTCTGGCTGCTTGGCTTTTATTACCATGAATTATTGATGCTTCTATTTTAGCCTTTCTTAGGTCTTCTTGTAAATGATTGGCACCATGTTTTGTTCTTGAAAATATTAATACTGATTTAATTACATTGTTTTTTAAAATATCTATTAATAGTTTAGTTTTATTAAATCTATCTACATAATATACTTCTTGGTCTATTTTTTGAACTGTTGATGATACTGGATCAACTTTAACGATTACAGGATTTTTTAAAAATGATTCTGCTAGACTTTTTATGCTTGTTGGCATTGTTGCTGAAAATAATAAAGTTTGTCTATTTTCAGATACTCTTGCTACTATCTTTTTAATGTCTACTATAAATCCCATATCTAACATTGTGTCAGCTTCATCAAGGACTAGGTATTTTACTTTACTTAATTTGGCACATTTTTGATCCGATAAATCTAATAATCTTCCTGGTGTTGCTACAAGTATATCTACACCTTTTTTTAATACTTCTTTTTGACTTGCTTGGTTAACTCCACCAAAAATCACACTACATTTTAATTTAGTTCCTAATGTGTATGTTCTTATGTTGTTTCTTATTTGCATTGCTAGTTCTCTTGTTGGTGTTAGTATTAAAAGTTTTGTTGTTTTAATTTCTTCATGTTTGTATTCTTCATGTAATTTTTGAATTAAGGGTAAGGCAAAGGCTGCTGTTTTCCCTGTTCCTGTTTGTGCACATCCAAGGATATCTTTCCCGTTAAGAATAAATGGAATTGCTTTTTCTTGAATTGGTGTTGGTATCTCGAATCCCTCTTTTTCGAGTGTTGTTAATATTGGCTCTTTTAAACCGATTTCTTTAAATTTCATATTTACCTCGTTTCTTCTTTTTAAGACGCCTTATTATATCATACTTTTATTAATTTGGGTAATTTATACAAAAATAGACTAATTTCTTTTAGAATTCATATTATATTATGGGGTTTATGTTGTGATTAGTAAAAGAAAGATAGCATTGCTATCTTTCTTCTTTATACAGAAAATTTCTTTAAATTATATTTTTCTCTTAATTCATTTACTTCTTTAAATGTTCTTTTTAGTAATGCTTTTTTTTCTTTTTCTAAGGTTTCTGAGTCTTCATATTCTTGTGCAATCTTTGAATATTCTTTATTATATTTATCTACTATTTTTCCTTCTTCTTCTTCGTAATCCATAATTAGTTCCTTTCTTTATATTTTTGATATAAATACAAAGTAAATGTTTACTTTGTTACTATCACCTATATTGTACTAAATATTTTAATAAAATTCAATACATTATTATTGTTTTTTTAACAATATAGAAATTGTAGTAGTTTAGTTACCATTTAACTTATAGTAGAATTAAAATCCTATTTACCATTTGATAATCTTTCTAATCTTTCTATGTCATATATAATATTCTTAAATAAATATTCTGTTTTTGTTTTCCCATTTTTAATCTGAATATCAATATAGTCGCAATCAGTTAAATCAGTCATACTTTCTAAATCCAAAATATGTCTAACATTATCATCAGTTTCAATGATTAGTACGCCTTTTTTATTTAAATATTTTTCATTGTGGTGCTTATTATATTCAACCACATTCGTTAGTTTTATTATATTCTTTATCATTTTACACTCCTCTAGCCCTTTTGGCTTTATTCTTTTCTAACATTTAAAACAACATAAATGTAAAACGATTATATCATGCAAATTTGATATTTGACACTTTTTGAAAATTTTTGTTACCATTTAAAACAACATAGATCTAAAAC
>JAVWTD010000009.1:0-32291 GCA_036667875.1 Bacilli bacterium | reverse complement strand
ATGGTAATCAATTTGTTACTATTCCTAAGTTTTATATTAAAAAGACAGTAACAGGAAATATCTGGGAATGGAGAATATCTAAAGTAAAAAAAGATAACGACTACTATTTACCAGCATGCTTCTATGATGAAGTAAATAGTAAAGAACTTCCTTATATTCTAGTAGGGAAGTATGACGCCTCTGAAACAGGTGGGAAACTAGAATCTAAAACTGGCGTTAAGCCTTTAGTAAGTAGAAATATAAATCAATTTAGAACATTAGCAACTAGCAATAATCAAAGTGGAGAAACAGGTTACCAAATACTTGATATTCACGCACTTGATGCTATTCAAGTATTATTCTATATTGAATTTGCTACCTTAAATAGTCAAAATATAATGAGTGGATACGTAGATCTTAATCACGAATCAATTGTTAATGGTACAACAGATGTAGTAACTGCATCAAGCGGATCAATTAATGATTTAAAAAACGGTAAAAACGCTATGAAATATCGTGGCATAGAAAATATCTATGGTAATATTTGGCAATTCATTGATGGATTAAACATTGATAATGTAGATGCTACTAACGCCTACTTTTATGTAAATAGAGATGCAACAACTTACGCATCAGATATAATTGATGGCAAGTATACAAAAGTAGGATATAACAAGTTAAATACAGAAGGATGGGTAACCAAAATGGGATATGATCCAGCTAATCCCTTTTTACAAATGCCTCAAGAAATAAACGGAAATTCAAACATAAAATATGGGGACGTATATAGGATAGATACAACTACAGACAAAAGAATAACTCTGTTTGGCGGCAATTGGGCTGACGGTCCTAGTTATGGCTTCAGTGTCTTCAATCTCCGTTTCTCGAGTACTAGATATAATTTTGATATAGGCTCGCGTCTTCTTAAAACCGCTTTGTAGGAGTATTAACTCCACCCCTTGAACCAGAGAAAAGTTACTTAAATTAGTAAAAAAAATATATTATATATTTAATTAAGTTGTGATATAATTAAGTAGGAGGATGATTTTATGCCAATAATTATTATTTTATTAATCATATTTATGTTAGTACCTTCGGTAAAACAAATTAATGAATATGAAAGAGGACTTTTATTTACATTTGGTAAGTTTACAAGAATATTAAGCCCAGGTTGGACTATTGTACTACCTATTTTTCAATTTTATAAAAAAGTAGACATTAGAACAAAAGCAGTAGACGTACCAGAACAAGAAGCAATTACTAAAGATAACGTATCAATTAAAATAAATGCAGTTATATATTACAAAGTATTTGATGCTGGGAAAGCAATCTGTGAAGTAGAAGATTTCTATTATGCAGTAAGTCAACTAGCACAAACAACAATGCGTAATCAAGTAGGTTCAGTAACACTAGATGAGTTACTAACACAAAGAGAAAGAATAAGTGCAGAAATTTGTGGAGTTATCGATAAAGCAAGTGACCCATGGGGAATAAAAGTAGAAAATGTAGAACTTAAAGACGTTTCACTACCATTAGAAATGAAACGTGTTATCGCAAAAGTAGCAGAAGCAGAACGTGAGAAAGCTGCCGTAATAACTAAAGCTCAAGGTGAAGTAGAAGCTGCTGAAAACTTAGCAAAAGCTGCTAACACAATGGGAAGAACTCCAGGAGCATTACATTTAAGAACACTTGCAACTCTTAACGATTTAAGTAGTGATCAATCAAATACAGTTATATTTGCTATTCCTATTGAAACATTAAGAGCTATTGATGGAATTGCTGAAAAACTTAAAAAATAAAATTATGAAGAGAAATCTTCATTTTTTTTATATACAAGTATAAAATATGTTATACTATTCGTAGGTGATAATATGAAAAAAGGATTTACACTAGTAGAAATGCTAGCAGTAATTACACTCTTAGGACTTCTAGCAATTATAGTAGTACCCGCTACCGAATTAGTAATTAAAGGATCACGTGAAGACAGTTATCAAGTGCAATTAGAAAACATGAAACAAGGACTAAAAAACTGGGGAGCAAAACACATATTAGAACTTCCCGAAACAGAAGGACAATTTATTGAAAAAACCCTAGGAGACCTAAAAAAAGAAGGACTAATCGAAGTTGACTTTAGAGACCCAAGAAATAAAAAATGTATAAATAATATGACTGTTTTAAGAATAACAAGAATAAAAAATAACTATACTTATGAAATAAGAGGTACAGTTACTACAACAGAGACTTGTGAAGTAGCATAAAAAAAATAATATTTCATAATAAACTATATCGACAAATAAAGTCGATATTTTTTTTAAAAATTAATAAAATTATGTTATAATGTGGTTATATAGTAGATAACAAATATTTCGTAAGAGGTGAAAGAATTGAAAAAAAATGCATTTACATTAATCGAATTACTTGGAGTAATAACTCTTTTAGGGATAATAGCCTTGATTACATTGCCCGCTGTAGACAGCCAAATAAAAAGAGCAAAAGAAAAAGGATATGAAACACAAAGAAATACAATAATTACAGCAGCAAGAAACTACTCAAAAGACATAAGAATGGATATTGAAGATAACACAAGTTATACAATAACATTAGATGATTTAAAAATAAATGGTTATTTAGATTTTGATTTGAAAAATCCATTAAGTGATAAATGTCTATCAAACAACAACATAATAACAATAACAAGAAACAAAAACAATTATGAAGTATCAGTTCCAAAAATACTTGATGATGGAGAAAAAATAGACTGTAACGAACTAGAAGGTTACCCAAATCTTGTTCTTTTAGGAGCAAACCCCATAAATTTACACCTTGGAGACACTTATGTTGAACCAGGATTTACTGCAACAGATTCAGCAAACAAGAATATCAATAATACAGTAATAACATCAGGAGTTGTAAACACAAACACAATCGGAAAATATACCTTAGAATATAAAGTAACTGTTAATAATAAAATGATAATTAAAAAAAGAACAGTTAATGTAATAGATAATGTTAAACCACTAATAATTGCAAACAAAGAAATTGTAGTTGCAGACAATATATTATCATTTAATATTCTAGAAGGAGTAACAGCTACCGATAATAGTGGACAACCTTTAAAAATTAATGCAATAAGTAATATAAGTCTTGGAGTAGTAGGAGAATACTACGTTAAATACAGTGCAGTAGATAATAGTGGAAATCATACAATTGTAACTAGTAAAATTAAAGTGGTTCCATCTAGTAGTCCAGCACCTGTAGGAGATAACAAGCCAGTATTAACATTAGCAATGAAACCAGTTATCTATGATACAACCGCAAATAAATGGAAAATAATATCTGAAACAGATACTAATTGGTATAACTATGAAAATCAAAAATGGGCAAATGCAGTAGTATTAGCAAATGGAATAATAAAAACAGTAGGAAATCTTTTAGAACCAACAGATATCGATTCTATGTTTGTATGGATTCCTAGATTTGAATATAAAGTAACTGGATTCTATGGAAATAATGGAACAGACTCAAATAACCCAGGAGAAATAGAAATCAATTTATTAAAATCAACTACATTAAAATCAACAAAAGGATTTAAAATACATGACGCCTTTAAAAATAATTATAATGAACAAATAAGTGGATTATGGATGTCTAAATTTGAAATATCAGCAAGTGCAAACGGTATTCAATCAAAACCAAATGTATCCTCATTAAATAGCGTAAATAGAACAACAAAAGAATTTTATGAAGATATAATAAAATCACACGACAAAGTAGCAGGTGAAATTGGAATAACAAAATATAATACACACATGATTACCAACTTAGAGTGGGGAGCAGTATCTTATCTTTCTCAATCTAAATATGGAAAATATGGAAATTCAAATTATTCCAAAGACGATAAAGAAATATATATTAATAATAGTACACAAGTATATACTGGAAGAAGTTTAGGAAGTAAATCATTACCAGGCAGTCCAACATCTGTAGAAGGATCATATACTTATGAAACTAAACAAGGTCAAGGATCATCCTCAACTGGAAATATCACAGGAGTTTATGACTTGTCCGGAGGAAGTGAAGAACTTACACTTTCAGTACTAAACGAACCTAATTCATCCATTTATTCAGGATTAAATAAAACAAACAATTCAGGATTTAATGGGGCACTTACTGATGGTATGCCTAAATCAGGTGCTTATAAACCATCACTCTATATACCATATCAAGTCACATCAGTTAGTTTAAAATTTGACTATAATTATTTCCTACCAGGAGATGCATTATTTGATATTTCTAAAACAGGCTCTAACTGGTATCAAGACAAAAGAGAATTACCCGGAACAGATACAGGAAAAGTATGGTTTGTAAGAGGAGGAATATACAGCGATAACGTAAAAGCAGGAATATTTGCTTTATCTGCAAGTACTGGAAAATCAACTGTAAAATCAACTTCCCGCTCAATCGTTTCAGTAGCAGAGACAACTTTTACAAATGATACTTCAGGAAGAGACTTTATCAACACTGGAGGCGGAATTGGAGGAGGTGGTACTGATTGTCCACCAAACATGCCAAACTGTCACACCACAGACCCAATAAAACCACCTTTAGTAACTAGTTAAAAATCATTGACAAACAAGAGAAAATATTCTATAATAAGTCTAATTGCGAAGAACAAGAGGAGTAAATAGAAGTTATCTTTAGAAAGTTAGTGGTTGATGAAAACTAACGTTAATAACTATTGAAAGTAGCTTGGGAGCTTATTACCCGAATAGTTAAGGTAATACGCCTAATACACGTTAAGTATTTCAAGGTAAGTAGTAATACTTATAAATTAAGGTGGTACCACGTAATCACGTCCTTATTATAGGGCGTGTTTTTTAATGGAAAGAGGTAAATTATGATAGAAGAATTTAATAAATATGTTAATGGATTTGATAGAAATGATATAAATATAGAAGTAAAATATCAACATTCATTTAGAGTAATGGAATTAGCAAAAAAATATGCAACCAATTTAGGATTTTCAAAAGAAGACATAGAACTAGCAACTCTAATAGGATTGTTACATGACTTTGGAAGATTTGAGCAACTACGAGTCTATCACACTTATGTTGATTCAAGATCAATAGACCACGCTGATTACAGTGTCGAACAACTTTTTGACAACAACCAAATAATAAATTTTACTGATAAAAAAGAAAACTATGAAATAATAAAATTTGCAATTAAAAATCATAATAAACATCATATAGAAGAAACAAACAATGAACGCATGCTAATGCACGCTAAACTTATAAGAGATGCAGATAAAATTGATATAATCTATCTTCTAGGATTTCTCAATGAATTAAATCAACACGGAGATGATGAACCAATTTCAAAAGAAACAATTGAAGCCATAAGAAATCATGTTTCAGTTGACCGAAATAAAGCAAAATGCAAAAACGACCGAATAGCAGCACAATATGCATTTGCATTTGATATATACAATGATATCTGTTTAGAAGATATGAAAAAATATTTAGAATATTATCACAAACAAATAGGACAACAAAAAATATTTAAAGAAGTATATGATGAAGTAATCACATATATTGATGAAAGGATAAATAATAATGTTAGAAACAAAATACAATCATAAAGAAGTAGAAAAAGAAAAATATGAAAACTGGAAAAACAAAGGATATTTTAACAGCGGAGACCTATCTAAAAAACCATTTTGTATAACAATACCTCCCCCAAATGTAACCGGCAAATTACACCTTGGACATGCATGGGATGTAGCAATACAAGATACAATAATAAGATATAAAAGAATGGACGGATTTGATGCATTATGGCTTCCAGGAATGGATCATGCCGGAATTGCAACACAAGCAAAAATTGACAAAAAATTAAAATCACAAGGAATAGATCCACGAAGCATGGAAAGATCACTTTGGCTTAAACAAGCATGGGCTTGGAAAGAGGAATATGCCGAAAATATCCATGCACAATGGGCTAAATTAGGAATATCTGTAGATTACACCAAAGAAAGATTTACCCTTGATGAAGGGCTATCAAAAGCAGTAAAACATGTCTTTGTTGAGTATTACAAAAAAGGACTAATTTACAGAGGAGAGAGAATCATAAACTGGGACCCAGAAGCAATGACCGCTCTATCAAATGAAGAAGTTATTTATAAAGATGACGAAGGAGCATTTTATCATATAAAATATTTTTTAGAAGATAAAAGCACATTCCTAGAAGTTGCAACAACAAGACCAGAAACACTATTCGGAGATACTGCAGTAGCAGTTAATCCAGAAGACCCAAGATATAAACATTTAATCGGTAAAAATGTAATATTACCAATCGTAAATAAACTTATACCAATTATCGGAGACAAACACGCCGACCCAGAACTTGGAACAGGATGCGTAAAAATAACACCCGCACATGACCCTAATGATTTTGAAGTAGGAAATAGACATAATTTAAAAAGAGTAGTAGTAATGAATAAAGATGCAACTATGAATGAACAAGCACTTCATTATAAAGGACTTTCAAGATTTGAATGTAGAAAAGCACTTATTACTGAATTAAAAGAAAAAGATTTATTAATTGATATAAAGCCAATGATTCACTCAGTAGGACACTCTGAAAGAACAAACGCAGTAGTAGAACCATATTTATCAAAACAATGGTTTGTAAAAATGAGACCCTTAGCAGATAGAGTTTTAAAAAACCAATTAGATAAAAATAATAAAGTAAATTTCGTTCCAGCTAGATACGAAAAAACAATGAATCACTGGATGGAAATTACTTATGATTGGTGTATATCTCGTCAGTTATGGTGGGGCCATCAAATACCAGCATGGTATAAAGATGACAAAATATATGTAGGAGAAGAACCACCAAAAGAAGAAGGATACACTCAAGACCCTGATGTATTAGATACATGGTTTTCAAGTGCTTTATGGCCATTTTCAACATTAGGTTGGCCAGAAGAAACTGATATGTTAAAACGCTATTATCCAAATGACTGTCTAGTAACCGGCTATGATATTATACCTTTTTGGGTTAATAGAATGACTTTTCAAGGACTAGAATTCTTAAATAAAAGACCGTTTAAAGACTGCATTATCCACGGATTAATTCGTGATAAAGAAGGAAGAAAAATGAGTAAAAGTTTAGGAAATGGAGTAGACCCTATGGATGTAATTGAAGAATATGGAACAGACGCCTTAAGATTTTTCCTTTTAACTTCAACCGCACCAGGAACCGACTTAAGATATGACACAGAAAAAGTATCCGCAAACTGGAACTTTATAAACAAACTTTGGAATGCCTCAAGATTTGTATTAATGAATATTGAAGACTTAAAAAAACCAACATTTGAGAATTTAACAATGTCAGACAAATGGATTTTAACAAAACTTAACAAAACAATTAAAACAGTAAGAAAACACATGGAGAAATATGAATTCAATGTAGTAGGAACAGAATTATATACATTCATTTGGAACGACTTCTGTGACTGGTATATTGAATTATCAAAAATAAATATGAATGATACAACAAAAACTGTTTTACTCCATACCCTAACATCCATAATAAAAATGTTGCATCCAATGATGCCTTATGTAACAGATGAGATTTATTCAATGATTCCATTCAAAGATGCCGAAAATATTATGATTAGTTCCTATCCAGTCGTAGATAAAAATATATTTAAAGATACAGGATTAGACGAAATAATTGAATTAATTCAAAAAATAAGAAAATTAAAAGTAGACAATAAAATGGGACGTGACTTCATTATTGAACACAACAATAATGAAACAATTCTAAACTGTCAAGATATCCTTGCTAAAATGACAAAATGTGAAAACATAGTAGAAAATGCTAAAACAACATTCACAAAAATAGAAGTTAACTTTAATGACTCAATAATTGGTATTTATTACGATGGTACAATGTCAGAAAGTGATATTGAAAATATGAAAAAAGAAATACAAAAATTAGAAAGTTCAATTGAAAGAAGAACAAAACTTCTAAGTAACGAAAACTATACAAAAAAAGCACCAGCAAATGTCGTTTTAAGTGATAGAGAAACTTTAGAAAAAGAAAAAAATGATCTTTCATTATTGTTAGAAAAAATCAAATAGAGTATAGTAATATACTTTTTTTGTTATACAAAAATATATAATTATCTAATTTTAAAAATCAATAATATATCACTATTTGACCCTTATAGACAAAATAGTAAAAAATATTGTTGAAATTATAATAAAATAATGATATACTTATTTCAAGATAGGAAGAGGATAGAAATGAAAATTAATAAAAATAAAGGTTTTACACTAATTGAACTTTTAGCAGTTATCTTAATTTTAGGTATTATTGCACTTATTGCAATCCCTACAGTTAATAATATTTTAAAAGAATCACGTACAGGAGCTTGGAAATCAACAGCAAGTCAAATGGCTAAAGCAGTTGAAAATTACTATCAATTACAAGTAATTAAAAATGCCCCATACATGACTGACTTTAAATTAGGAACAGCTTCAAGTGGAACTTTGGTTGCAGCAGCAACAGCTCCAACAGGAGTAGAAAAAGTTGTTAAAGTTGGATCTAATTATGTTTATATCAGTTCAACAGGTACAGGAGCATCAGCACCTGAAAGATACGCATATCTTTTAGATTGTTTATCACTAAAAGGTGATATACCAAAAGAAGGCGAAATTGATGTATTAAAACTTGATGATAATGGAGCTTCTCAATTAGCATTTTCAAACTCAAATGCTTCTTGTATGACTACAAACGCGTCTACCTTTACAGCAGGTGAGTATACAAGCAAAACTGGAATAGCATTCGGTGGTAACATTGTATGTATAAGTAAATAAAACTACTAATGTAGTTTTTTTTTATTACAAACTTCGTCAATTTACATATTATCTAATTTTTTTGTTTACTTATAATTTTAAAAATGCTATAATTAAAATATAGAAAAGTAGGAGGAAAAAATGAAAAATAATAAAGGTTTTACATTAATTGAATTATTAGCTGTTATCTTAATTTTAGGTATTATTGCACTTATTGCAATACCTACTGTTAATAACATTTTAAAAGAATCACGTGCAGGAGCTTGGAAATCAACTGCAAGTCAAATGACTAAAGCAGCTGAAAATTACTATCAATTACAAGTAATTAAAAATGCCCCTTATGTAATGAATTTTAAAACTTCAGCATCAAGTAATACTGGAAAATTCATCAAAATGAATGCAAGTGGTAAAGAATTTGAAGAAGTTGCTACAAAATTAATAGCAGGTGCTGGTATAACAAATGCTACAGAGTCAGAAAGAAAAACGATCTATGATGTAATTCAAGCTGCCTTATCATTAAAAGGTGATATTCCAACTTATACACAAATAGATGTATTTACACTAGATGGTAATGGAGCTGCAACATTAGCTTTTGAAAATCAAAATGCTTATTGTATGACTACTAACAAACAAGCCTTTACAAAAGCAGATTATGAAGGTGCTGTTGCCAATAAAGCTAGTACTGGGGAACCAGCAGGAGCAATTATTGAAGCAGGTGCAAATATTGCTTGTCTAAGCAAATAGTAAATTAAGACTACCAAAAATGGTAGTTTTTTTATTTTGTTAGCAATCTACTGTTGACAGTGCTAATTGATGGTGGTATACTTAAGTAGCAATCGTTAATGTTGAGTGCTAAACAGCATAAAAAGTCATAAGATTGTAAAGAGGTGAGGCAAATGATTAGTCAAAGACAATCTAACATATTAAAAACAATTGTTGAAGAATATATTAAAACAGCTAGACCTGTTAGTTCCACTTCACTTACAATTGCACTTGATTGTTCAAGCGCAACAATAAGAAATGAAATGGTAGTTCTTGAAGATAATGGATTATTAGAAAAAACACATATTTCTTCAGGAAGAATTCCAAGTGAAAAAGGTTATAGATATTATGTAGATAACATAATGAAACCCAAAGAACTAACTGGAGATGACATTTTAAAACTTCAAACAATATTTCATAACAATCAATTAATGCTCTCAGATTATATTACTAAAAGTGTAGAAATAGTATCAGAAATGACTAGCCTAACAGCAGTTGTATTAGGAAATTCTAGTAACGAAAATAAAGTTAAAAAAGTAGAAGTAATTCCTGTATCAGATACAAACTTAGTAGCAATAATAATAACAGACAAAGGGCACGTAGAACATAAAAGTCTATCATTAGATGAAAATGTATCAATTGAAGATGTTAAGAAAACAGTAGAATTAATAAATAAAATGATTATAGGAACACCTATTGATGAAGTAGGACAAAAACTTGAATTTGAAGTAAAACCTGTAATTGAAAAATGTATAAAACAACATGAAGTTTTGTATAACGCCTTTTATAATGCCTTCTCAGACTTTACGAATTCAAACATTATTATGTCAGGACGACAAAATATTTTGATGCAACCTGAATTTAACGAAACAGGAAAAATAAGAGATATCATTAATAAGTTTGAAGATAAAGAAATCGTAAGTAGAATTAAAACAGACCTTAATGGAATAAACATTTACATAGGCAGTGAGAACGAATTTGATAAGGACGTAACCATTATTAAAACTAAATATAGTATAAATGGTGAAGAAGGAACAATCGCTCTTATAGGACCTAAAAGAATGGAATATGATAGAGTAATATCATTACTTGATTATATAATGAAAAATATAGACAAATAAAAGGAGCAAACAATGAAAAAAGAAAAATGCAAATGCCAAAACGAAGACAAAAAATGTGATTGTCAAGAAAACTTAGAAGAATGTACTTGCCACGAAGAAGAAAAATGCAATTGTGAAGATGAAAATCTTTATGAAGTAAAATTAAACGAAGCATACAACAAAATAAGTGAAATTGAAGATTCACTATTAAGAAGTAAAGCAGACTTTATAAACTATCGTAAAAGACTAGAAGAAGAACAAACTAAAATGCTTAAATATAAAAATGAAGACATAGTAAAAGAAATACTTCCAATCATCGATAATTTTGAAAGAGCAATAAAAGCAACCGAAGAAGAATCAAACATGCTCGAAGGAGTTAAAATGATTTATTGCAGTTTAGTAAATCTTCTTAATAAATATGAAGTTATAGAAATTGACTGTTTAAATAAAGAATTTGATCCAACATTTGCTCAAGCAGTAATTCAAGAGCCAAGTGAAGAAGTAGAATCTGGAATAGTAATTGATATACTTCAAAAAGGATATACATTAAAAGGGAAAGTAATAAGACCAGCAATGGTTAAAGTTAGTGAGTAAAGAAAAGAGGAAAAATTATGGGAAAAACAATAGGAATTGACTTAGGAACAACAAACAGTTGTGTTTGTGTTTTTGAAGGAGGAGAAGCTAAAGTAATAGCTAATCCAGAAGGAGAAAGAACAACACCTTCAGTTGTAGCTTTTAAAAACGGAGAAATTATTGTCGGAGGAGCCGCTAAACGTCAAGTAGTAGTTAATCCTGATACAGTAAGCTCAGTAAAAAGAATAATGGGAACAAAAGAAAAAGTAAAAGCAAATGGAAAAGAATATTCTCCAGAAGAAATATCTGCAATGATCTTAGGAGACCTAAAGAAAACAGCAGAAGCATACCTTGGAGAAAAAGTAGAAAAAGCAGTTATCACAGTTCCAGCATACTTTAATGATGCAGAAAGACAAGCAACAAAAAATGCTGGTAAAATTGCAGGACTTGAAGTAGAAAGAATTATAAACGAACCAACAGCAGCAGCACTTGCTTATGGATTAAATAAACAAGAAACAAGTCAAACAGTACTAGTTTATGACTTAGGTGGAGGAACATTTGATGTTTCAATCCTTGAATTAGGAGATGGAGTATTTGAAGTACTATCAACTGCTGGAAACAATAAATTAGGTGGAGATGACTTTGATGAAAAACTTGTTAAATTCATTTTAGCAGAAATCAAAAAAGAACATAATGTTGACCTTAAAAATGACAAAATGGCAATGCAAAGAATTAGAGATGCTGCCGAAAAAGCTAAAAAAGATTTAAGTGGAGTAACAACTACTACTATATCTTTACCATTCTTAGCACAATCAAGTGATGGAGTAATAAACTTTGAAACATCTTTATCAAGAGCAAAATTCGAAGAATTAACACATGACTTAATTGAAGCAACATTAGAACCACTTAGAAAAGCTTTAAAAGATGCTAAATTAAAAGCAAACGAATTAAATAAAGTACTTCTAGTAGGTGGATCAACTCGTATACCAAAAGTACAAGAAGTAGTAAAAAGAGAATTAGGTTGTGACCCTTCAAAAGGAGTTAACCCAGATGAAGTTGTAGCAATGGGAGCAGCCATCCAAGGTGGAGTATTAACAGGAGAAGTTAATGATATAGTATTACTAGATGTTACACCATTATCATTAGGAATTGAAACACTAGGAGGAGTATGCACTGTATTAATACCAAGAAATACAACAATACCAACAACTAAGAGTCAAGTATTCTCAACAGCTGCAGATAACCAACCAGCAGTAGACATTCATATCCTACAAGGAGAAAGAAGTATGGCTGCTGATAATAAAACATTAGGTAATTTCCAATTAACAGGAATACCTTCTGCACCAAGAGGATTACCTCAAATTGAAGTTTCATTTGATATTGATGCAAACGGAATAGTAAACGTAAAAGCAAAAGATCTTGGAACAAATAAAGAACAAAAAATTACCATAACTGCTAATAACACATTAAGTGATGAAGAAATCGATAAAATGATGAAAGAAGCAGAAGCAAATAAAGACGCAGACCTTAAACGTAAAGAAGAAGCAGATTCAAAAAATGAAGCAGAACAACTAATATTCATGACAGAAAAATCCCTAAAAGACTTAGGAGATAAAGTAAGCAATGAAGATAAAGAAAAAGCAGAAAACCAAATCAAAGAACTTAAAGAAGCTTTAGAAAAAAATGACTTAGATGACATTAAAACTAAAAAAGAAGCCCTTCAAGAAACAGCAATGGCTTTCGGAGCAAAAGTTTATGAAGAAGCTGCTAAAAATAATCAATCACAAGAAGATGCAACTTCAACAGAAGAAAAGAAAGATGACGTAATTGACGCAGAATTTGAAGAATAATAATATAGGGTTCTAGATATTCTAGAACCCTAACCTTATGATAGGAGATAAAAATTGAAACGCGAAAAAAAGAGAAACGAAATCAATAATGAATATAAATGGGACTTAACTAAAATATATGAAACAGAAGAATTATTTCTAGAAGATTTAAAAGAAATAACAAAAGAAATAAATTTGATAGAAAAATATAAAGGACACATATTAGATAACGAGCAGACTTTATATGATGCTATTTCTTCATACTTTAAGTATGCTAGAAAAATTGAAAAACTTTATATGTATGCACACCTTAACTATGATAGTGAGACTAATAATATAAAATATGAAACAAACTTTAGAAAAATAGAAAATCTTTGTAGAGACTTTGGAATTATTACATCTTTTATAGAACCAGAACTACTAAAAACTGATTATAAACAAATTGTAGAATTTTCAAAATCAAACCCTTTACTTAAAGAATATTCAATATTTTTTAAAGAATCATTTAGAAATAAAGAACATATTTTATCTTTAAAAGAGGAAGAACTTTTAAATAAATTTAGTAATGTCTTAGGAAATTCCAGTGAAGTTTATGAAAAATTAACCGATACTGACATGGTTTTAGGAACTATATTTGATGAAAATAAAGAAGAAGTAGAACTAACTGACTCTAACTACTCCTTATATTTAGCTAGTAAAGATAAAGAAGTTAGAAAAAGTGCCTTTTACCGCATGTATACAGCCTATAAAGGACTAATAAATACATTCGCAAGCACTTACAAAGGAAACATAGAATACTCTTGTGTAGATGCCAAAATAAGAGGATATAATAGTTCATTAGAATCTGCATTATTTAGTGATAATATAGATGTATCAGTATATAACAATTTAATAGACGCAGTATCTAATAATTTAGAACCACTTTATAAATATTATGATTTAAAAAAAGAAATTCTAAAATTAGATGAATTTCATTTATATGATAATTATGTAGACTTAATAGATTTAAAAGAAACTAACTATACTTTCCTTGAAGCTAAAGATTTAGTTATTAAATCTTTAAGTGTACTAGGTAGTGATTATATTTCTAATTTAAATAAAGCATTTGATGAACACTGGATTGATATTTATCCAAACGCTAGTAAAAGAAGTGGAGCGTATTCAAGTGGTGGTTATGATACATTCCCTTATGTTTTACTTAATTTTCAAGGAAAACTTGACGATGTATCAACACTAGCACATGAACTAGGACACTCAATGCATAGTTATTATTCAAGGCACAATAACACTTATCAACAATCAGATTACACAATATTTGTAGCAGAAGTAGCATCAACCGTAAACGAACTCCTTCTTTGCAAATATATAATTAAAAACAAAGAAAATAAAGAAGAAAAATTAAACGTAATTAATAGAATGTTAGACTTATTTAAAGGAACTATTTATAGACAAACAATGTTTGCCGAATTTGAAAAAATAACACATGAAATGGTTGAAAAAGACGAAATTATAAATAGTGAAAATCTTTCTAACATCTACTACGAATTAAATAAAAAATATTTTGGAAACAACGTAATTGTTGATGAAGAAATAAAATATGAATGGGCAAGAATTCCTCATTTTTACTATAATTTCTATGTCTATAAATATGCAACAGGATTATCTGCAGCATGCTTTATAGTAAATAGAATATTAAAAAATGAAGAAAATGCTTTAGAAGACTATTTGAAATTTTTAACTTTAGGAGGCTCAATGTATCCAGCAAATGAATTAAAAGTAGCTGGAGTAGATATAAACGATCCAAAAATAGTTGAAAGTGCTATAGAAATGTTTAATGAAACAATAAACGATTTCAAAAAAAATTATTAGGGGTGAAGTATGGAAAAAAAAGATTATTATGAAATTTTAGGAATTCCTAAAACAGCAACCGATGCTGAAATAAAAAGTGCTTTCAGAAAACTAGCCAAAAAATATCATCCAGACGTATCAAAAGAACCAGATGCAGAAGCAAAATTCAAAGAAGCCCAAGAAGCTTACGCTATATTGTCTGACCCATCAAAAAGACAACAATATGATCAATTTGGTCATCAAGCCTTTAATGGTGCAGGTCAAGGTGGATTTGGTGGATTTGACGCAAGTGGATTCGATTTCTCCGATATTTTTGGTGAAATGTTTGGCGGAGGTTTTGGTGGAGGTTTTGGAGGTTCTTCTTCAAGAGCAAGAAAAGGAAGAGACTCTATCATGCGAGTTAACCTAAAATTCGAAGAAGCCGTATTTGGTTGTACAAAAAAAGTATCAATCGATACCGAAGAAAAATGTAGTGAATGTCATGGAGCAGGTGGACACAATGAATCAACTTGTAAAACTTGTAGAGGAAGTGGTCAAGTAACTTCAGAACAAAAAACAATGTTTGGAACATTCATGACAAAATCAACTTGTCAAGCTTGTAAAGGAAAAGGAAAATCTTATGAGACAACTTGCAGAAAATGTAGTGGCTCTGGAAAAGTAAGAGTAACCGTAACTAAAGAAGTCAAAGTACCAGCAGGAGTAGATACAGGTAATCAACTTAGAATAAGTGGAGTAGGAGAATCTGGAACAAACGGAGGACCTAATGGAGATGTTTATATTGAATTTACAGTAAAAGAACATCCAATTTATAAAAGAGATGAAAACGATATTTATTTGGAATTACCAATCACTATAACAGACGCCATTCTTGGTTGTAAAAGACAAGTGCCAACCCTTTATGGAACTGTTAAGTTATCAATACCAGCAGGCTCTGAATCAGGAGAAAAACATAGACTAAGAGGAAAAGGAGTTCAATCAGTAAATGGATTTGGAAAAGGAGATATGTATGTTGTTATCAATGTTATAACACCTACAAAATTAACTAGAGAACAAAAGAAATTAATTGATGAATTATCAAAAACTCATTTAGAAACTGATTCAAGATTTGATACTATTGAAGAATATATTTAAATATATTCTTTTTTGTGATATTATTATTATAGATAGGATTTGATGTTTATGAAAAAAGGATTTACTTTAGTTGAATTATTAGCAGTTTTACTGCTTCTTGGAGTTATAGGATTAATAGCCATTCCAGCAGTCGGAAAAATATTAGATAGATCAAGAGCAAGAGCTCTTGATGGAGTAAAAAACGAACTTATTCAAGCTAGTAAAAAATATACGGCTGACAATTTAAGTATTTTACCAACATTAGATACAAAATACATTTGTATTTCTATTACTACTCTAGTAAATTCTCCTCATATAGCAGAAGACCAGGTAATTGACCCAACAACAGAAAAACCATTAGCAGGGTTTATTAAAGTAACCTATAGAAGTAAATATGATCAATATAATTATGAATATATTTTAACATGTACTCCAAACTAAAATAAAAACAACATTAGTTGTTTTTTTATATCATATAAAAATTTGATTCTGAATAATTTGGATTCATATTATTTCCTGCAACTATTCCTTCTAAACGCGATACTCTTTTTTCTAGATTCATTAATTCCTCATGAACATTTTGCTCGTTCATGTAATTTGGCATAGGCATTGGAGCTGGCATGGGCATACCATACATTGGCATTGCTGGATTGTAATTTCTATTGTCTTTTTTCATATTAAACACTCTCTTTTCTAATTAAATTATATGCTTTTGTTTATTTTTGGTGCTTAATATGATAAAATTATAAAAGGAACTAAACAAGGAGGATAACATGAGATTAAGAAACGTTACTGGTGCTAAAGAAGTTATTGAAAAAAGTAAATATGTTATATTAGATCCAGTTAAAAACTGTTGCAAGTGGCAGTCTATTTTTGGTAATAATAATCCAATACATATAGAAATAGGAATGGGTAAAGGCGACTTTATAAGAGAACACGCTAAAAGAGACACTAATATTAATTTTATCGGTATAGAGAAATTTGATAATGTTATTGTAAGAGCAGTTCAAAAACTAGAAGATACTAATTATGAAAACTTAAAACTAATCAGAATGGATGCTTTAGAAATAAACGAAGTATTTAAAAATGAAGTCGATTGCATCTATTTAAACTTTTCTGACCCATGGCCAAAAAACAGACACGAAAAGAAAAGACTAACTAGTAATAACTTTTTAGATAAATATGATTCAGTCTTTAAAAAGACTAAAAAGATAATAATGAAAACAGATAATAGAAAACTATTTGAATTTTCAGTAACATCTTTTGTAGAAAAAGGATATAAAATTGATAATCTATCCCTTGATTTATATGGTGATGATATCAAAGACAACATACCTACTGAGTATGAAACAAAATTTAACTTAAAGGGTCAAGTTATTTATATGATTGAAGTCTCTAAAATGTAAATTGACATGTAAAAAATGAAAAAACTATTTAAAAACAAGAATTTTTGATATAATGTGATTATAGAAGGTGTAATATGAAGAAACTAATATTGATATTACTGTCTGTTTTTCTTCTTTCAGGATGTACAGTTGTAAGAATAAACACAGACAGTATCGACAACATAGTAAATGTTATACTATCAAAAGATAATACTTTATATAATAATGTCGGCAAAGGGTACAAGTACTATAGACCCAGAGGCGTTACATATATAGATACAATTGATTATAATGAAAAGTTATATTCAAATGGTAATTATTATTATCTCTATATAGATATTAACAGTTATTATTATAAAAGAGAATTTGAATACAAACAAAATAAAGAAGCTTATTACTCAAGATTTATAGATATAAATAAAAAAACAGGATACCTAGAAGTAAACAAACAAGAAGATGGGTATTACTTAATTGAATTTATGTATAATTATGCCAAAATAGAAGCTTTAGTAAAAGAAGAAGATATAAATGATGTCATTCTTAATTCAACTTATATACTGTCTTCAATTAAATACAATAGTAATGTTATAAAAATAATGTTAAATGAAGACTATTTTACTAACAAAGAAGAAAGATATGATATATTTATGCCAAAATCAACACAGAAAAAAGACGATTTTATAAAAGTAAAATAAGGAATTGGGTGAAAAAATGAGTTTATTAGATAAAGTAAAAAACATGTTTATAGAAGAATATGAAGAAGATGAACCAATAAAAAAAGAAGTAATACAAGTGAAAATTCCAACACCAGTAGAAGAAAAAAAAGAAGAAGAAAAAGAAGAAGAAAAAATAGTAGAAAAAAAACCAACACTACCAACCTTCTTTGATGACTCAGACTTTGAAGAATTCGAAAAACCAAAAGAAGAAAAACCAAAAATAACCAAAATAGAACCAACTTATAAAGAAGAAAAACAAGTTAAAGTAAATATAAGTGGTTATAAAGGAAAAAAAGAAGAACTTAAAAAGAACTTTAAACCAACTCCAATAATTTCACCAGTCTATGGTGTATTAGACAAAAACTATAAAAAAGGTGAAATAACAAGCAAAAAGAAGGCGATAACAACATCAATACATAGTGATTATAACTCTATAAGTGTTGATGACATAAGAAAAAAAGCCTATGGAACACTTGAAGATGAATTAGAAAAAACACTAATAGATAAAGAAACATTAATGTATACTTCTCCTCAAAAAGAAAAAGAAGAACCAGTTATAGAACAAGCACCAATTGTTTCTGAAGAACCAATTGACATCTTTGCAGAATTAGAAAAAGCAGACGCTTTAGATCAATTACTGAATAGTTATGATTTTTCTGAGGACAAGCCATTAAATGATAAAGATTTAAACAAAGACTATGACAAATATGAAAAAGAACTTAATATAACAAAAGAATTAAATGATTCAGATTTATTCAACTTAATAGATTCAATGTATGATAAGAAAGATGGTGAATAAAAGATGGAAGCACTAAATGAGATTTTCCCTGTAATATTATATGGACTATTGATTATACTAGTAGTAGTTTTAATAATTCTTGCTTTAAGGCTTTTAAAGACTTTAGGCAAAGTAGATGCAGTCGTAAATGATGTAAATGGGAAAGTAAAAAAACTCGATGGAGTATTCGATATAGTTGACAACACGGCTGATGCAATAAGCAACTTTAGTGAAAAATTTGCTAATATTGTATCATGCAGTATTGAATCTGTATTTAATAGAAGAAAGAAAGGAAATGATGAAAATGAGTAAAGAATGTAATTGCAAGAAAAAACATGGTTTTGGTAAATTTTTAGCAGGTCTAGGATTAGGAGCAGCAGTAGGAGTTTTATTTGCACCTAAATCAGGAAGTGAAACAAGAAAAGAATTAAAAATTAAATTAGATGAACTTCTTGATAATCTTAATGAAGTTGATGCCGAAGAAGTAAAAGAATATGTTGAAGCAAAAATATATGAAATTAAAGAAGCAATAGAAGACCTAGACAAAGAAAAAGTTATTAAAATTGCAAAGAAAAAAGCTGCTGAAATAGCAGATATGGCTGATGAATTAGTAGATTACACAATCGAAAAAGGAACACCAATTATCGAAAGTGCTGCAGCAGACATAAGAGCAAAAGCAGTAGAAGTAACAAAAGAAGTATTAGACAAACTTGAAAAAGAATAACACAAAAGAAGCACATACATATTTCATGTATGTGTTTTTATCTAATTGTATTATTTAAAATATTATAGTATAATTATAATGATGAGGTGATAAAATGAAAATTACAAAGAAACAAAAAGCAGGATTAATTGTTACTGCAATTGTTTTAATAGGAATGTTAATAATAGGCTTTACTATTATTTCAGTATGGAATGAAGGAAACAGTATTGACAAATATGGAACAAGATTAGATGATATTAAAAAAGAAAAAATCAAAACAACAAAATTAGAATCAATTTCAAAAAAAATTAAAGATAATGAAATAGTCAAAGATGTGACAGTTCATATTGAAGGAAGAATAATTAATTTTGATATTACAGTAATCAAAGGAAGCGACATAACAACCGCTAAAAAATTAAGTTCAATCGTATTAGAGAACTTTAGTAAAAAAGAAAAAGCACTTTATGATATGCAAATCTTTTTAATTGAAGATAATAAAGATAAAGAATCTAAATACCCATACATTGGTTACAAACATAAAACAGTTCAAGAATTTAAATGGTCAAATAATTAGTAAGGTGGAAAGTACATGAAGAAAAAAAATGTAGTAGTTTTAATAACAGCAGTAATATTATTGTCTTTAATAGGCGTTATATATTTTGTTTTTAGCGTACAAGACTCAAAATCAACCCTAACATTAAGCGAAAAAACATGGATTGAAAATAATAAAAATAATGTAATAGACTTAGGAATAGTAAATGATGTTGCAATTCTAAACTATTCTGGTGATGGAGTTATATTTGATTTTATTGAATCAATAGAAGAAAATACAGGACTTGAATTTAATAAAGTATCATATACAGTAGATCAAAAAATAGAAGATGACTACTCATTTAAAAGAGTAAATACAATCTCAAAAAATGACATATCTGTATATACAGACAACTATGTTTTAGTAGGGAAAACAAATCAAAAAATTAATAATCTTAATCAATTAACTAAATCTACAGTAGGAGTTTTAAAAGATAACATGGCCGATGCTGTAAGTTATTTAAAAAGCGATGATTTATTATTTAAATCATTCAATAAAACCGAAGAAATGATCAATCACTTTTTAAGTGAAGAATCAGAAGTAGATTATATAATACTACCAAAATTAATTTTATTGAGTAATTTAAATGAAAAAAAAGGTTTGTTTATAAACTACTCAATTACAGAAATGAAAGACAATTATGTCATTTCGTTAGGCAAAGAAAAAACATTAAATAATATAATAAGCAAATATTATAAAAAATGGAATACAGAAAACTTCCAAATTGAATTTGCTTCATCTTTTACAGACATGTATTTTAATATTCATGAAGTAGAAGAAAAATCTAAAGTTAAATTTAGAAGTAAAAGATATATTTATGGGTTTGTTGAAAACGCACCATACGATCTTCAAATAAACTCTCGTTTAGTAGGAATAAATAGTTCAATAATTAAAAAATTCTCAGAATTAACAAATGTTGAAATATCATTCCAAAGTTATAAAAACTCAGAAAAAATGTTGAAAGCATTTAATGAGAATAAAATAGATTTCTATTTTAATCGTTATTCAAATAAAAAGTTTAATGTTGATGTGTTTGACACAATCTCAACATTTGATGAAGAAATAGTTGTATTAAATTCTGTTGATAACAACATAACAATAAACTCAGCAAATTCACTTAAAAACTTTAAAGTTTCAGTTCTCTCAAACACAATGGTTGAAAAAGAATTGAAAGATAATAATGTTGTAGTAGAATCTTATAAAAACATTAATTCATTATTAAATTCACTCAACAAATCAAGTATAGTTGTTGTTGATAAGAAAACTTATGAATTTTATAAAAACTCAAAATTTAATAATTTTAATGTAAATCATACTTTCCCACTTGAAGGAAATTACAATTATATTGTAAGAGATATTTCAAATAATAAAGTATTCTCTAATTTCTTAAATTATTATCTATCTTTCATTAATGAGGATTATTATATTCAAGAAGGATTTAATAATGCAGTGGAAAATAATTCTAATACAGGAATTATTAAAAGTATAATTATAACTATAGTATTATTAGTACTATTATTAGGTTTATTACTTTTTAGTTCTAAAATGAAACCAAATAGACCTAAAAAAAGAAAAATAAACATGAAAAAAGAAGATAAACTTAAATATATAGATATGCTTACTAGTTTAAAAAACAGAAATTATTTAAATGAAAGAATAGAATTATGGGATTCAAGCGAAGTATATCCACAATCTATTGTAATAGTTGATTTAAATAATATAGCCTATATAAACGATAATTATGGACACCAAGAAGGTGACAACGTTATCAAACAAGCAGCAGGCATCCTAATTAATAGCCAAGTTCCCAATAGTGATATTATTAGAACTAACGGTAATGAATTCTTAATTTATTTAGTTAAATATGATGAAAAACAAGTTGTTTCATATATTAAAAAACTTAATAAAGAATTTAAAGAATTAGCACATGGCTTTGGTGCAGCAGCAGGATATAGTATGATAACAGATGGAATAAAAACTATTGATGACGCTGTAAACGAAGCAACATTAGATATGAGAAACAATAAAGAAGAATTAAATAATTAGGTGATATATGAATAAGATAAAACACTACTTAAAAAGACTTTATAAAATTGTAAATAAGAATGAACTAAAGATTTTGCCAGGTCAAATTGCATTTTTTCTAGTTCTTTCTTTAGTCCCTTTTATAACTCTTTTTGCCTATATAGCATCTCAATTTAATATAGATATTAACTTTATTGTTGAATCATTAAATGGTTCATTACCAGATCAAATTATTGGCATATTAAAACCCGCTTTAATGAATCCTGGTATTTTAACAGGACTTTCAATTTTGATTGGGTTTTATATATCCTCAAATGGTACTAACTCAATAATAGTTGCATCAAATATGCTCTTTAAACTAGAAGACAGTTCATTTATAAAAAGAAGAATAAAAGCTATTATCATGCTTTTGATATTAGTACTTCTATTATTCTTTATGATAACTGGCATTGCTTTTGGAAATGAATTATTAACATTCATCTTTAAAGTATTCTTTAAATCTAATATACCCCTAGTGGTATATCAAATATATTTATTGTTAAAATGGACATTTGGAATATTCTTAATATTTTTAATGATAAAAATGATTTATACAATCGCACCTGATTCACCAATTCCAAGCAAAAACATGAATAAAGGGGTAATATTTACAACTGTTATGTGGATAGTAGCAACTGGAGTTTATTCATATTATGTAGTAAATTATGCCCATTATAATCTATTCTATGGAAGTCTTGCAAACATAGTAGTATTAATGTTTTGGATATACATACTTTCATACACATTTGTTTTAGGAATTGCTATCAATAGTGATGATTATCTAAAAGACACTAAAAAATAGTGTTTTTTTTGTATTTATATCCTACTTGTTATGGTATAATATATAATAGAATAGGTGAATAAGATATGAATAAGACAAAAATAATAGCAACAATAGGACCCGCTAGTGAATCAAAAGAAATATTAAAAAAACTAATAGAACAAGGTATAGATGTAGTAAGAGTAAACTTAAAACACGCCAGTTATGATTTTTGTCGTAATTTAAAACTTAATATAGATTCATTAAATACAGAAATGAAAAAAAATATAGCAATTATGTTTGATTTAAGAGGACCTGAAATAAGAACAGGAAAGTTTATGACAGGAAAAGCAAACCTAATAGAAAAAACTAAAATTAGAATCTATATGGATGAAATACTAGGAGACTCTACTAAATTTTCTGTTAATTATAAAAAACTTTTAAAAGAAGTTAACTTTGATACAATTATAAAAATAAATGATGGAAAAATAGTTTTACAAGTAATAGATAAAGGAGCAGACTACTTATTATGTTTAGTAATAAGTGGTGGAGAAATAAGTGATAATAAAAATGTAAATGCAGTAGGAATAAGATTAAATAGACCATTCGTATCTGACCAAGATAGACAAGATATTAAATTTGCGTGTGAACTTGGGATTGATTTTCTTGCACTATCTTTTGTAGAAACAAGTGAAAACATTTTAGAAATAAATGATATCCTTATAAATAATGAAAACGACCATATAGGAATAATAGCAAAAATAGAAAATGAAAGAGCCTATGAAGATATAGATGATATTATAGAATATAGTGAAGGAATAATGGTAGCCAGAGGAGATCTTGGAGTACAATTACCTATAGAAAGAGTACCAGGTATACAAAAAGCAATTATTAATAAATGCCATAAAATGGGTAAAGTAAGCATAGTAGCAACAGAAATGATGTCCTCAATGGAAAATTCTATTACTCCTACTAGAGCAGAAGTAAGTGATGTTGCTAATGCCGTATTAGATGGAACTGACGCCGTAATGTTATCAGGTGAAACTACAATTGGTAAATTCCCAATAGAAACCGTAGAAACAATGTCTAAAATCTTAACAAGTGCTGAAATAGATATTGACTATAATGACTTTATGGATAGAGCCATAAGAAGCGAAGAAAATAATGTCGCAGGAATGATAGCCCATAACGTTAGTATCTCAGCATCTCACTTAAACTGTAAAGCAATATTTGCTCCCACAATGAGTGGATTTACCGCTAAAAAAATAAGCAGATATAGACCAGTCTGTCCCATAATAGCAGCTAGTCCTAATATTGAAACAGTAAAATCATTACAACTATATTTTGGCGTTTTACCTATCCTTATAGATGAATTAAAAACATTTGATAAAATTATAGAAATATCTAAAAAGAAAACAAGTGAAGAAGTACAAATGGAAGAAAAAGATAAATACATAATTACAGGAGGATATCCATTTAAAGAAATAAAATATACGAATTTTATGAAAATAGAAGAAATTTAAGAAAAGGGGTGCTACATGTATAATCTAGGAGAACAATTTAAAAGAAAACAAGAAGATGGAATTGCAGATTCAAAATGTATATATAAAGGGGAAAAATATCGTATAACTATTTTGTCAGAACGTTTAGTTAGATTAGAGTATAACGAATCAGGAAAGTTTTTAGATGCTCCAACAGAACTAGTTTGGAATAGAGTTTTTGATGAACCCAAATTTGCAGCTAAAGAAGATAATTCTTATCTAGAAATAAAAACTCCATACTTCACATTATTTTATACAAAAGAAAAAAGCTTTAACTCTGGAGCCTTAAATCCAACAGCTAATCTGAAAATTTCTGTTAATAATTCAGATAAATTTTGGCACTTTAATCATCCAGAAGTAAGAAACTTTCCATCACCCCAAGATTTTCTAACAGTAGGAAAAACAAAAGGTAAACTACAAAAAAGTTTATTTTCTACCGATGGATTTTGTAGTATAGATGACAGTAAAAACAAAGTCTTTACCGTAACTGGAGAACTAGCAGAAAGAGAAATACAAGAAATAGATACCTATGTCTTTGTTTATCTTAACGACTTTGATTTATGCTTAAAAGACTATTTTAAACTAACAGGTAAACCTGGATTAATTCCAAGATATGCCTTAGGAAATTGGTGGAGTAAAAACGAAAAATACAATGAAGAAAATGTCAAAAAACTAGTAGAAGCATTTGAACACAACGAAATACCTTTATCTATTTTATTATTAGATAAAGATTGGCACAAAAGAAAAGACTTAGGACACAAAAAATTATCACAATCAGGATTTACTTTTGATAAAACACTCTTTGAAAACCCAGTTGGAATGATAAACTTTTTACATGCCAAAGGAATCCGATTAGGACTTAATGTAAATCCAAAAGAAGGTCTACTCAATATAGATGATTTTTATGATAAAGCCAAAAATTATTTAACTCCAGATAATACAGATAAAATACCATTTAACGTGTATGATCCTAAATTTATAGATGTATACATTAAATTATTTATTCATCCCCTTGACACAATTGGAACAGACTTCTATTGGGTTGATTACTATGATGAAAATGATTCTCGTAGTTTATTTTTACTTAAACATTATCAATTCTATGATATGATGAGAGACTATAAAAGAAGACCCATGATACTCGGTTATAACGGTGGATTAGCAGCTCATAGATACCCTGTATTGTATTCAGGAAGAACAGTAGTAAGTTGGGATACGCTAAGAGCAATTCCACTTCATAATGCACATGCATCTAACATAGGGGTATCATGGTGGAGTCACGATATAGGAGGCTTTTATAGAGGAATAGAAGACAACGAACTATACGCTAGATTCGTTCAACTTGGAGTATTTTCACCAATCATGAAATTTGGTTCTGACCGTGGAAGATATTATAAAAGAGAACCATGGAGATGGAACATAAAAACATATATGATTGTACAAAGATATCTTCAATATAGACATCAAATAATTCCATATTTATATTCTGAAGCATATAAATATCACATGGAAGGAATACCTATTGTAAGACCACTTTATTATAAATTCCCTGACATGTTTGATGATCCACTTTATAAAAATGAATATTATTTCGGAGGAGAATTATTTGTATCTCCTATAATAAAACCTAAAGACTATATTATGAATAGGTCTATTCACAAATTTTTCATACCAGAAGGAACATGGTATGACATAACAACAGGAAAGAAATTTAATGGTGGAAAATCATATATAGCTTTCTTTAGAGATGAAGATTACCCAGTATTTGCTAGAAGTGGAGCAATTATTCCCGTTAGTAATAACGAAGTAATAAATGACACAACACCACCAGTAGACCTTGGAATAGAAATATTCCCAGGAAGAAGTAACAACTACAAATTATATGAAGACGATGGTTTAAGTGACTTATACCGCAAAGGATTCTATTTATTAACAACAATAGACTATAACTATCAAAAAAATAATTACTCAGTAGTCATAAAAGCAGTTGAAGGAAAATCAGGAATAGTACCCGCAAAAAGAAATTACAAAATAAGATTTAGAAACACAAAAGCAGCAGATACTGTAGAGGCTTTCTTCAATAACGCAGCAGTTCCCGTAAAATCATGGGTAGATCAACTAGACTTTATTATTGAAATAAATGATATTTCATCAATCGGTCAGTTGACAGTCACATGTAAAGGAAAAGACATTGAAATAGATGCAGTCCGTTTAATTAATGAAGACATAAGAAATATCTTAGGAGATCTTCAAATAAATACAGAACTTAAATTTAAAATTGATTCAATATTATTTAGTGAAATTTCGATTGCTAAAAAAAGAATTGAAATTAGAAAACTAAAAAATAGTGGACTTGAAAGAAAGTATATGCTTTTATTCATTAGATTACTTGAATATATTGAAGAAGTGTAACAAGAAGAATGATTCGTTCATTCTTTTTTCTATTATTCAAATATAGAGTACATTCCCTTATACAAATCAATAAAAAAGATTGTTTTTATGTTATAATAATATTAATGATTTTATTTGAAAGGCGGAAGATATAATGGATAATGAAGCAGTCGATGTAAAAGAAAACAACATATATAATTTAGATTGTGAAATATTATCTATTTTATTAAAAGATAATACTACTGATAAAAATATTATATGGGCAACTGATAATTATATATCGTATGGTGATTTATATAAGTTTAATTCTGAAATCACAATTTCAAAAATTACAAGTTACCACGGACAAGTTATCAGACCTAGAATTAAAAAAAGTAAACAAGAACAACAATTAAGATCAAGAGAGAAAGCTGAAGTATTCACACCATCATGGATATGTAATAAACAAAATAATTTGATTGACAATGAATGGTTTGGATATCAAAATGTATTTAATACTGAAAAAGAAAATACGTGGATTACAAACAATAATAAAATTAAATTTAAAAACGACAAAACATGGGAAGATTATTTAACTTCCATTCGCTTAGAAATTTCGTGTGGAGAAGCTCCATACTTAGTAAGTAGATATGATACTGTTACTGGTGATATTATTGATGTAACAAATAGGATTGGATTATTAGATCGTAAATTTAGAGTTTTAAATGAAAATGTAGATGATAAGAATGAATGGTTTGATTATGTTGTTAAAACCTATAAATCAATTTATGCTTATGAGTGGCAAGGCGATAATTTATTGATAGCTAGAGAAAATTTATTATATACATTTATTGATAATTTTAAATTTAAATTTAATGATTTTCCTAATTTGGAAGAATTAAAACAAATTGCTGAAATTATATCATGGAATGTATGGCAAATGGATGGTATAAAATTTACAGTACCAAACAGTTGTAAAAATAATGTAATTATTAATTACACATTGTTTGGTGATGAAATTATTGAAAATGAATGTATAGGATGTAAAAAGAATAGAGTAACTTTGCATAATGGAATTTATTGTAAAGTTATGAATTGGAGTACTAATCGTAAAATTAAGTTTATATCTTTGCTAAATAGGAGGAATCAAAATGGGAAATAATAAATTCTTGTCAACTTTTAAATATAAAGTAATATATGTTTTTAGAATCAACGATGAAAATCATAAAGGTTTTTTGAAAATAGGTGATGCAACTGTTCATACTAATAAAAGTAAAGATGAACTTCAAACTAATTGTGAAATATTAAATGGGGCAGCTCAAAATAGAATTAATCAATATACTGTTACAGCCGGTATTGCATATGAATTGTTACATACAGAGTTAGCTGTGACTAATTCTGGTCAGCTATTCAGAGATCACAATATACACACACTTTTAAAAAGAAGTGGAAAAGATAAAAAATGTTTTGATACAAAGAAAAAACAAAATGAATGGTTTGAAATTGATTTAGAAACAACTATTAAGGCAATTGAAGCCGTAAAAAAAGGTAGGAAGTCTTTAAATAATGATGAAATTAGTGATGGGAAAAATCCGATTATATTTAGACCTGAACAAATTGAAGCGGTAGAATCAACAATGAAACAATTTAAAAAAGGTAATAGAATGCTATGGAATGCTAAGATGAGATTTGGTAAGACATTGACAGCGTTAGAAGTATCTAAACGATTAAACGCAAAAAGAACAATTATTATTACTCATAGACCTGTTGTAAGTAAAGGCTGGTTTGATGATTTTAATTTAATTTTCACTAAAGATGATGCTTGTTTGTTTGGTTCGAAATTAAGAGGTGAAAGTCTAGAAAATTTAATTAAGGGAGACCGTAAATTTATATATTTTGCTTCATTACAAGATTTAGGCGGATCTGACGCCGTAGGTGGAAAATATATTAAAAATGAAAACATTTTTGATATAGATTGGGATTTTGTAGTAATAGATGAAGCACATGAAGGTACAAAGACAATACATGGTCAAAACACATTAGAAGGGATAATAAAAAATAAAAATGATTATCCAACAAAAGTATTAGAATTATCTGGAACGCCATTTAATTTATTAGCAGATTATAATGAAAATGAGATATATACTTGGGATTATGTAATGGAACAAGAAGCAAAAGAAAAATGGTATTTAAATAATTATTGTGATTCCAATCCATACGAAGAATTGCCTAGATTAAATATTTTTACTTATAATCTAAATAAACTTATTGGCGGTTATGAAGATATTGCGGATAAGGCATTTAATTTTAGAGAGTTCTTTAGAACATGGACAGGAAATATAGAAAATGATGGAAAACATATACCTGATAATATTAATATAGGTGATTTCGTTCACGAAAATGATGTGTTATCTTTTATAAATTTAATTTGTAAAGAAGATGAATTTAGCAATTATCCTTATTCTACTAATGAATATAGAAATTATTTTAGACATTCATTATGGATGTTACCAGGAGTAAAGGAAGCTAAAGCATTAAGTAAATTATTAAAAAGTCATGAAATATTTGGACAATTTAAAATTGTTAATGTTGCTGGTTCTGGCGATGAAGAAGAAAATTATAATGATGCATTAAAAGCTGTTCAAGATGCAATAGGAAATAACTTCGACGAAAATTATACTATTATTTTATCTTGTGGAAAATTAACAACTGGAGTAAGCGTTCCAGAATGGACAGCTGTGTTTATGTTATCTGGAACCTATTCTACATCGGCTTCCAATTATTTACAAACAATTTTTAGGGTACAAACACCAGCTAAATTTAATGGAAAAATTAAAGATGAATGTTATGTTTTTGATTTTGCTCCTGATAGAACTTTGAAAATGGTAGCCGAAGCTGGACAACTTTCTATAAAAGCTGGTTCTACTAATTCAAAAAAAGAAATGGGTAAATTTTTAAACTATTGTCCTGTAATTGCTATAAGTGGTTCAAGTATGGTTCCATATAATGTTAATACAATGCTTCAACAACTTAAAAAGAGTTATGCTAATAGAGTTGTACAAAACGGGTTTGATGATATAAAAATTTATAATGATAATCTTCTAAAATTAGATGGGTTAGAATTAGAAAAATTTGAAGAATTACAAAAAATTGTTGGTGCAAGTAAACAATCTAAAAAAGTTAATGAAATAGATATAAATAGACAGGGATTTACTTCGGAAGAATATGAAGTTCTTGAAAAACTTAATAAAAAACCTAAAATAGAATTAAGTGTTGAAGATAAAGCAAAATTAGAAGACTTGAAGAAACAAAAGGACCAAGCATCTACTGCTATATCGATTTTGAGGGGAATTTCAATTAGAATTCCATTATTAATTTATGGTGCTAATATAGACGCAGAAGAAGAAATAAACTGTGATAATTTTATTAAAATTATTGATGACGAATCTTGGAATGAATTTATGCCAAGAGGTGTAACTAAGGAAATGTTTAGGGATTTTTCAAAATATTACGATCAAGAGATATTTATAGAAGCAGGACGTCAGATAAGAAATAAAACACTTTATGCTGATTCTTTATCACCAGATGAAAGAGTTCAAAAAATTTCTGAAATCTTTGCAACTTTTAGAAATCCAGACAAAGAAACAGTTCTTACACCTTGGCGAACTGTTAATATGCATTTAGGTGATACTATTGGTGGATATAATTTTTTTGATAGCGATAGTGATGGTAAAAAGTATATAGTTACTGTAGAAGAACCAATATTCATTGATAATGGAGACATTACTAAAGATATTTTATCCGAAGATTCAAAAATTTTAGAAATAAATTCTAAAACAGGTTTATATCCTTTATATGTTACTTATAGTTTATATAAAGAAAAAACAAAAAACTATAAATCTGATGAACTAAATAGAGAATTAGAAAAAGCAATTTGGAACAAAACAATAGAAAATAATATATATGTTTTATGTAAAACCGATATGGCTAAATCTATTACAAAAAGAACTTTACTAGGTTATAATAATGAAAAATTTAATATTATAAGTATTAATAACATAATAGAAGAATTAGTTAATAATAACGAAAAAATTATTAATAAAATATTATCTCCAAATACTTGGAATAAGGAAGGTGAAAAAATGAAATTTGATGCAATTATTGGAAATCCACCATATCAATTGATGGATGATGGTCATGGTGCTAGTGCTAAACCGGTCTATAATGTTTTTATAGAAAGTGCAATAAAAATGAATCCTAACTATCTAACAATGATTTCACCTTCTAGATGGTTTGCCGGGGGTAAAGGACTAGACTCGTTTAGAGAAAAAATGTTAAAAGATAAAAAAATAAGAATTCTACATGATTATATTAATGCAAGTGAATGCTTTCCAGGAGTAGAAATTAAAGGTGGGGTAAGTTACTTTTTAAGAAATAACAATTCTGAAGGAAAATGTAATGTTGTAACTCATGTTGATGAATGTAATACTTCAAGTATGGAAAGATACTTATTAGAAGATAATTGTGATGTATTTATAAGATATAATGAAGCAATAACAATTATAAATAAAGTTACAACTAATAATTTCGAACCATTTAGTAATTTTGTTAGTTCAAGAAAACCTTTTGGGTTAGCTACAAATTTCATAGATTTTATAGAAAAAAGTAAAGATGAAAAAAATATTAAAATTTATGCAAATCAAAGAACTGGATATATTTCAAGAAATCAAATATTAAGAAATAAAGAGTGGGTTGATAAATGGAAAGTTTACGTTCCAGAAGCAATAGGGTCTGGTGATAGTAGTACAGATTGGGTAAAACCCATTATAGGTAAGCCTAATACTACATGTACAGAAACATATATTATATATGGACCGTTTGAAACTGAAATTGAAGCATATAATGTTGCAATATATACACAGACAAGATTTTTCCATTTTATGTTAGGATTAAAAAAAATTACACAACATACTACAGCTAAAGTATATTCATTTATACCAATGCAAAATTTTAGTCAAAATAGTGAAATTAACTGGAAAAAATCTACAGCAGAAATAGACGAAATATTATTTGATAAATACAATCTTACTGAAGAAGAAAGAGAATATATTAAACTTCTTATAAAATCTGAAGTAACTGCTGACAAATAAAAATATAAAAAACATCAAGTGTGGTGTTTTTTTTCATATTTAAAATCAACACTAAAATTAATAAATGTTACTTAAAGTATTAAATGAAACTACAGTAAAATTTAGGGTTACATTTACTTATTCAAATAACTTAATAAACAAATAAACAAAATAATCATTGATTT
>JAVWTD010000008.1:6410-36782 GCA_036667875.1 Bacilli bacterium | reverse complement strand
CGACACATATTGAAAGTGATATTAGTGAATTATGTGATGAAATTTATGAAATAGATAATAAAACAGTAAATTATATATCAAAATAACTAATTATATTTTGAGTAATAAAATATAACTTTTATTCAAAAATCTTATAAAGTTAGTTTAAAGAATTTTGATAAATTATGTGAAAATATATTTTTCACATTTTATATTGTTTGATTATAAATTAGACCTTGGAATAAGTAAATAAATCGAATAATTTTTTTGTTACAGTTCAGTCAAAAAGATAGATAGTTAAGCCTATCTTTTTAACTTTATAATAATACTTTATTTTCTAAAAGTTTTCAATGTTGCATCAACAAATAATAATGGTGAATCATCACAAAGAGGAATTAAAATAAAATATAGATATATTAAATACTTTAACATCAGTATTTTATGATAATGTTATTATTGCATTATAAGAAGTGAGCAAAACTCATTTATTTTTCAGTCAAGAAGATAGATAATTAAGTCTATCTTCTTTTTAGTTTTATAATAATCATACTATAATTTTTAAAAAAATATAAGACTATATTTAATTTATTGTATATAGTATAATTAATACATAAAGGATAAGTGATTGATATGGCTAATGGAAGAATTAATGATTTTTATAAACAATATGAACAATTAATTAGTAAATTTGAAAAACAAGAGCAATTATTAAAAGAAACAAACAAACTTGTATCAAACTTAAATGATACAATAAAAGCACTTAATAATACTATTGATTCTTTAAAAAAAGTAAATGAAGATCAGGCAAAAGAAATATTACGATTGAAAGATAAAAATAACAAAGATAGTTCTAATTCTTCTAAACCATCTAGTACAAATAATTTTAAAAAAGTTGTTACTAATAGACGTGAGAAATCTAACAAAACTAAAGGAGGTCAAAAGGGACATAAAGCACATTCTTTAAATAATAAATTAAACCAATTTATTAATTCTGGTAATGTCTTGGAAGAAGTAATAGAAATAAATAAAAATGTTAATAATCAAAACAAAAAGTATATTGAAAAGGTAGTTATAGATATAAAAATTACTAAGCATATAAAAAGATATAGATATTATCCATATCAAGATGGAAAGTATTATATTCCAAAAAATCATAATCAATATGTACAATATGGAAATAATGTTAAGGCAATTTCAATAGATTTAATGAACAATTTATATAATTCAACTGACGGAATTGTTCGTTTTATAAGTGATATAACAAATAATGGAATTACATTATCAAATGGTACCTTAATAAATTGGAATAATGAATTATCAACTAAATTATCACCAGAATTAGAAAATATTGAAAGCAATTTATTGGATTCATATTTTATCAATCATGATGAATCACAAATAAAAATAGATGGTGATGGCTACAATGTTTTATGTGCATGCAATAAAAAACATGTTAGGTTATGGCAACATAAACATAAATCACAAGATGCATTAGATGAAATAGGATTCTTACCAAAATATCATGGTGTGATTGTTAAAGATGGAACTGAATTATATAATAAATATGGATGTTTTTTGTCTCAATGTTTATCACATATACAGAGGTATTTAAAAGGAATATATGATTTTATTCACATAAATCACCAAAAAAATTATCAGATTTTTTTACAAAGTATAATAATTTAAGAAATGATTATATCAACAAAGAAATTAATTCTTTCAAAGAAGAAGAATACAATAAAATAATTAGTGAGTATGATTCTATTATCAATGAATGGGAAAAAGAATTAAAAGAAGATATAACAAATCATTTATTTTATGAAGAATTAAAATTATTTACTAGATTAAAATATGATAATAAAAAAATGAATAATAAAATACGTGGTGATAGAGATGAAATTTTATATTTTCTAAAAGATTTCAATGTCCCATCAACAAATAATAATGCTGAATCATCACAAAGAGGAGTTAAAATAAAACAAAAAATTGGTAAGTTTAGAAGTGAGAATGGAGCTGAAAGTTATTTAAATATTAAGAGTTGCATCTTAACTTATAAAAAACAAAGTATAGATATATTGAATACTTTAACATCAGCATTTGATGGTAATGTTGTTATTGCATAATAAAAAGTGAGCAAAACTCACTTATTTTTTAGTTCCTTGACTGAACTGTAACAAAAGATAACAGATAGATGTTGTAGAGACTTGACACACTACTTTATTATAGAGGTGAAGATATGAAAGATTATGTACAAAAAATAATAGACAAAAACAAAAATTTATTTAATAACAATTCAAAAATAGAAAAGATTAACATTGGCTTTACAAATACATTATATTCCATAGATAATAAATATATATTAAAAATATGTTCATTAGAATCAAACAATAAAAATTTTTTAAATGAAATAGATTTTTACTTAAAAAACAAAAACAACCCCTATATACCTAAATTGTATGATTATTTTAAGTCAAATAAAAAAGAAGAATTTTCCTATTTAGTATTAGAAAAAGTAAACGGCAAATCTTTATATTGTTTGTGGCATCTGTTTGATGAAAATAAAAAAGAAGAAACTATTATGAAAATATGTAATTTAATGAAATCATTTCATTCATGTAAGGGTGAAAAATACGACTGGGGAAACTTTATAATAGATAAATTAAATACAAATCTAAATAAATGTATTGAAAAAAATTTATTTGATAAACCTATCATTGAAGATTGCAAATATATATTAGATAGAATAAATATCCCATTAGAAAGCAATAATTTTCATTTAGTTCATTCTGATATTCATTTTGATAATATATTATTAACAGATGATGACAGATTAATTATTATAGATTTTGAAACTTCTATCTATGCACCACTCGATTATGAATTAGACATATTTTTAAGAATGTGTAATAATCCGTTAAAATATGCTAGTAAAGAAACTGAAAAATATATAAAAAAAGAAGATTATAAAGATATAGAGAAAAAATTAAAAAAATATTATCCACAATTATTTGAATTCAAATATTATGTTATTAGGCATACAATTTATGATTTAGAAGCTAACTTAAGACTTCTACCAAGATTTCCAAAAGATAATGAATTAAAAACAAATGTAATTAATATCATAATGAAATTAAAAGAAACACTAAATTAACGAATGTTTTAAATTTATTAATATTAAATTTATGATTATATATTGAAAGGAATTGAATAGGATGGAAAAAAGAGACTTATATAATGAAAATAGAGAACTAACAGGAAATTATATTTATAAAGATGATGAGATACCAGAAAACTCATATATTTTAATAGTTGTAGCATTTATAGAAAATGATGAAAATAAATTTTTAATTCAAAAAAGAAGCATAGAAAAAGGTGGAGAATGGGCTTTTACTGGTGGTCATCCTAAAAGTGGAGAATCATCAACAGAAGGAATTCATACAGAAGTAAAAGAAGAATTAGGAATAGAAATAAACAATGCAGTATGTTTTAAGAAAGCAAAAGGAAAAGATACTTTTTGTGACCTATATTATATAAAACAGAATATTGACATTAATACTATAGAACTACAAAAAGAAGAAGTTGAAAAAGTATGCTTTGCATCTGTTGCTGAAATAGAATCATTATTTAATAAAGGGATTTTTAAAAAAGGACACTATATGATGTTTAAAGACTGCCTAAACTATATAGACAATATAAATTTAAAACCGTAATATAGTTTTTTGTTTATCAAATAATTAGGTATTTGATGAAAAGAATGACGCTAAAGACAATAAATTATAGTTTGTATATAATGATTATGAGCAAAAATAAGAGATATACAAAGTAATCTAAAATGTTTAAAAAGATTGAAAAAATGAATAGCAAAATTATATGATATAATTTCGATTGAGGTATTTATATGAAAGAAAAAAGAGACTTATATAATAGTAATTTAGAACTTACTGGCAAAACATATTTTAAAGGAGATTCTATTCCTGAAAAGAATTATCCAATGGTTGTTATGATCGCAATACAAAATTCAAAAGGAGAATTTTTAATGCAAAGAAGAGTCTCTCGAAAAGGAGGGGATTAGGGAGTAACAGGTGGTCATCCAAAAGCAGGAGAAACATGTATAGAAGGTATTATTTCTGAAGTAAAAGAAGAACTTGGTTATGATATATCAAAATGTAAATTAACAGAATTTGAACATGGATGTGATGGTAAAGATTGTTATAGAATGTACTATACAAAGCTTGATGTTAATATTAAAGATTTAGTTATTCAAGAAGAAGAACTAACAGAACTAAAATGGTTTAGTATAACTCAATTAGAAAAAATGGTTCAATCTAAAAATTTAAATCAAGACCAAGTAGATTTCTTTTTGAAATGTACTGAATTTATTAATAAACAATAACAAATTTAAATGTGTTATTTAGATTGAAGAATTAATAATATATTACTTTAATATGTTTGAAAGGATAATAGAAATGGGAAAATATGAAAAAGAAATTAAAATATTAAATATAGATGTCGCTAAATGTAGGAAAAAATTAGAAAATATTAATGCGGAATTTATAGGCAAAAAAGAACAAAAGATATATGTATATGATATTCCAACAATATCATATAGATTTAAAGAAATAAAATATTTGTTAAGAACTAATAATAAACTAATGTATAGTACAAATATAGGTAAATTGAAAACATTATTTGTTGAATATTGTGATTTAATTAGTGATAAAGAATTTAAAATTATAACATCAAGTTTAGGATTAAACGAGATATCATCATTATTTACATTAGAAAAAAAGGAATTATTAGAAAAGTTAAAGAATAAAGACTTAAATAAAAGTATATCTAAATTAGATATTAATCCTAATAAGTGGATTAGATTGAGAAAAAGTAATGATAAAATAGAATTAACAACAAAACATATATTTGAAAAAAATAGTAATCTAATACAAAAAGTTATGGAAACAGAAATAGCTACTTCTGACTTTGAAGAAACAAATAAATTGTTAGAATCAATAGGACTAATGAAAAGAAGTTATCAAGAAAAGATAAGATATAGTTACAAATATAAAAATGCTGAGATTGAAATAGATATATGGCCAAGACTAGAGCCATATATAGAAATAGAGACAGACAATGAAAAATTAATGAATGAAATAATTAATTTATTAGAATTAAATAGTCATGAAATTGTATCAACAAATACTGAAAACTTATATAAAAGGAAAAACATAAATTTAAAAGAAATAAGTGAGTTAAAATTTTAGGTTGTCTCTAAGTGATACGAATTTTATCTAACAGGAGAAATAGAAATAAATTTTTAGAAAAATTAAAGTTTAATAAAAAAATAATGAGTTGATGAGTAAAGTCAATTCAGTCTTAAAGAATATATTGAAAATAGTATTACTTAAGAATACAACTTAAATGATGGAGGACATAATATAAATTATGCTCTAAATAGATTTTTTGAAATAGAAAATGATGATATAAATATCGATGTTTTATACACGTTTATAATGTTTCACGATATTACGTTTCATATCAACAGAGACAATCATCAAATCTTTCTACTGAAAGAGTTTTAAATAACTTTTTTGATGACATTCAAATATTAACTATAAAAAAAGAGCATTGCTCTTTTTTACTATGGATTATGAATAGTACAATCTTTACATAAACAATCACTGAATAATTCTAATTTTCCTTGTAATATTGTTTCTAATCTTGCAATAGAATTTACCATTGTTTGGACTGATTTATTAACTTCCAATAATTCTTGATTAGTTGTTGAAAGTAACAAAGCTTTTTGGATTTTTTCTCCCTCAGCATTTAAAATGTGAGAAAGACCAGTTTGCTCTAGTGCAACTGACTCAATTATATCAGTTACAGCTTGACATTTAGTAACACCACTTGGTGTAATAATAGGCATCGACATAAGTTCAACTCCTTTCTTACTCTAAATAGAAATATTTTCTGTTATTGCTTTTTAATTAAAACAACGTTATTGCATAAACACTTATCAAATAATTCTAGTTTTCCCGTTAGAATAGTTTCAATCCTTGTAATTGAATTAATCATATTTTCAACTGAACGATTTACTTCTATTAATTCATCTTTTGTAGTTGCTCTTGGTATTGCTTTTTGAAGTTTTTCTCCCTCGGCATTTAAAATGTGAGAAAGACCAGTTTGCTCTAGTGCAACTGACTCAATAATATCAGATATTGCCTTAGTTCTAGGACTTGGAGCAACAGTAGTTGTAGTAGTCGTAGTAGTTGTTGTAGTAGTAGTTGTAGTTGTAGTTGTTGTAAAACTGCTACAAGAACCAGATGTTGACGGATCATAAATGTCTGGTAGAGAACCTACAAATAAATTGTTTACAGCATTCAATGAACCATTTAAAGTGTTAACCAGAACAGTACCATAAATATGTACAGGGTTTGTATTAACAATAGCATACGGTGCTAAAAACGAACCATATATATCAGAATTAACTAAAACAGTAGTTGCATCTGGTAAGTTCCATAATACATAAGCAGCTTGTGCTTTAGTAATAGGAACACCATTAAACAAAGTAGTAAAATTATTTAAAGTTATATTATTGCCATAAATACTAATAACAACCGTAGAACCTGATGGAACTACAATATTAACACTTGTAATAGCACTGATGTTTAAAGAAGAATTACTAACATTATTTCCATCTATTAAGAATGTATTTATATTAGCGTCAGTACCTGTTAAAGTTAAAGCAGTACCACTTATTGATTGTGTACTTGGAGTAGATACATAATTAGCCCACGCTATTGAAGAACATTGTAAATAACTAATCATAGCTTGCAAAGAGATTACTCCAAATTGATATGGAAGAGGTTGCTTAGGTACATTATTAGAGTTTGTCATCGTATATTTAGTAACCGTACCAGTATCATCTGCAGTACCTGAATTTCGGGAATGGTTTATACCACCAGTAATGTTCATATCCTTTGTTACTCTTAAAGCAAAATAATAGTTTTCTGTTTTAGTTGGTAAATCCGCGCCAACACTGTAATTATTATATAAAGCATTTCCACCTACCCAAACAGAACCTGTAGCAGATGCATTAGATTGAGTATGATTATTAAAAACAAATATATTTTCATCATTCATTGTATAAAAATTCAAAGCCACTGTTTTTTCTCCTTTCTTTTAACAGATTAAACAATATACATGTAAAAACATGAAAAAAGATTATCTGTTATTATATAATATTAAATTGAATAGAATTGGTGTAGGAGATGAACTATGAAAATTGCAATTTTAACAATGTTTAACGGTCTATCAAGTACTTATTCTTTAGTAAATGTCGTTTCCGAACAATTAAAAATGCTTCTTAACGATAATATAAAAGTAAAAGTATTAGTTTCTGAACACTGCCCAGACGATGAAAGAACAGGGATATTTAAAAGTGATAGAATAGAATGGATAAAAGTAGTTAACAGTCAAAACGGAGAAATATTTCATTGGAAAAATTATAACAGAATAACAGAAAAAGTAGATGAAAAATTTTTTAAACAAGCTGAGTTAATAACAAATGATTATATAAAATATTTAAGCGATGTTGATATTTGCATTATGCATGATATTTTATATCAAGGAACCCATTTAATTCATAATGTAGCAATAAGAAATGCCGTCAAGTCACTGCCACACGTTAAATTTCTATCATTTACACACTCAGCCCCAGTCAAACATGAAGAATTAGAATATCCATTTGACTGTCTATATAAAGAAATGGAAAATACAACATTTATATATCCAACAACCTGTGGATTAGATGCTATTTCTAAACAATATAATACTGATATAAAAAACTGTTACTGCGTAAATAATAGTATTGATATAATTGAAAATAATAATGAAGAATTAAATGAAATAAAAAAACACATAGATTTTACTAAAAGTGATATTATTATTGTATATCCTGCAAGGTTAACAATGGCTAAAAGGTTTCATATAATTACAGAATTTGCGGGTTACTTTAAAAAGTATTGTGACAAAAAAGTTTCAGTTATTTTTTGTGATTTTCCAAGTTCCGATATTCCAAGCGATACTTACAAGTATATAATAAAAGATACAGGAATTAAAAATGGTTTGGATGAAGAGGATATCATATTTACTTCTGAATGTGGTTTTAAAAATGGAGTAAGTAGAAAAACTGTTTTTGACTTATTTACTCTAAGCAATTTATATATTTGTCCATCATATTCAGAATCATTTGGTCTTACAGTAATTGAAGCTTCAAGTAGAGGAAACTATATAGTATTAAATGAGGCTGTTCCAGCCTTAAAAGAAATCGGGACTAATATAGATGCCTATTTTATGAGATGGTCCGCTAGAAATTTCTTTTACGATACATTTGAAAATTATAATCCATCTGAAAGATTATATTATATTGAACATGCCAAAAAAATAGTTTTAAACATGGAAAACAATCCAATTATTAAAGCAAAAACCCTTTCTAGAACAAGATATTCAAATAAATGGATTTATGATAATCAATTAAAACCACTATTACTAAACCTAACTAAAAAAAGTTGATTTTCTTAATTATTAAGCAATTGAAAAATTATTTTAATCGTTTTTATTGAAATTTCTTTATAAACTATACCTTGTATGGTATACTAGAAAACAAAAGTTTTGTTATTGTGTGGGGGAATTAAAATGAGAAAAAAAATAATTGAACAAAAAATTAAAAAAACAACTAAAACTTATATGAAAGAATGTCTTGATTATGAAATGTTAGTAATAAAAGATGGAGAAGACCTTGCAATAACAATTAAAAAGTTTGGGAAAATGTCTTCGAATTTTTGCATAGTTAATAAACAAGGAGAGAAAATAACTTATGTCGATGAAGGTCATTATATAGTAGAAATAACACCATTAAAAGAAAACTATAATATAAGATTTTATTTAGATAAAGAAAAAAACATTATTGATTTCTATACTGATATTACACTCTATAACGGGATAGAAGATAACATTCCTTACTATGTTGATCTATATTTAGACATACTACATTATAAAAATGAAAATGAATTTATTTTTGACGATGAAGATGAATTAAAGGAAGCATTAGACCAAAAAATAATAAGTAAAAAAGATTTTAATCTTGCATATAAAGTTGGAAATAAACTACTAAAAGAATTTAGAAATAATACAAACAAATACGTTAATATGGATAAAGTAGCACTCATAAATAAGTATTTTTAATTTTTTACAATATAATAAAAGGTTATTTAAATTAATAACTTTTTTTATTTAAAATAAAACGATTTATTGACACTACCATTAAATGATGATAATATAGTTTCTTAAATAGGAGGCATATTATGAATAAAACAATGAAATTAATCGCCAAAGGAACAATTATTTTTTTTGCAGGAGTAGGAGTAGGACAAACCTACAACTTAATTAAACCAATTAAAGAAATCTTTGAACCAAAAGAACAAGGACCAAGCGCAACAAACACAAAAAAGATAGAAGAATTAGGTCATGATATTGATAAAATACTTGGTCTAGATAAATCATGGGATGAAACATCAGGAAATGATACTTATGGAGAATCATTAAGCGGTAACATAGATGCTCTTTTAAGTGGAGAATATAAAAGTGCTAAACCCTCAAACGAAGAACTAAAAGGATTAATCGATAAAGACTTAAAAAAAGTTATTTATAAAGTCAATTTAATTAAAGAAACAAAAGACTTATCTTATCTAGAAAACCTTGATAAAGTAGTATCAATCTTTTTTGTAGGTGACTATAAATTAGACAAGACAAATGAAGCAGCAAAAATCATTGATGAAAACATAGATTTTATATTAAATAACACTAAATATAAAAATAAGAATATTACCTTTAAAGAATTAGATAATGAGACACAACTTTATTTTATGAAAACTTTACTTAAAATGGATACAGTTTTAAAAGAAGTATCTTCCCTTTATGATTATGAAGAAATCTTAAATAGTAATCAAAAAAGCAAATAAAATCATCTTCTAAATCATTGATAAATGTAGTTTTTTATGATAAACTAAAATTAACGATTTAAAGAAAAGAGGAATAGAAATGAACAGAAATATATTAATAGGAGGAGCATGGCCATACGCAAATTATCTTTTACATATAGGTCATCTTTCTGCTCTTTTACCAGCAGATATAATTGCAAGATATCATAGAGGAGTAGGAGACAATGTAATCTATGTGTCTGGTACCGATTCTCACGGAACACCAGTTACTGAAAGAGCCAAAAAAGAAGGAAAAACCTCAAAAGAAATTGCAAGTCATTATCACGAAGAATTTGTTAAAAGTTTTAAAAAAGCTAACTTCTCTTATGATTTTTATACATGTACAATGACTGAAGAACATAAAGAAAAAGTTAAAGAATATTTCAAACAAATTTATGATAACGGATATATATATGAAAAAACAGAAAATCAAGATTTTTGTCCAAAATGTAATAAATTTTTGTCTGACCGTGAAATAGTAGGAGTATGCCCAAGATGTGGTGGAAAAGCAAAGGGAGACCAATGCGATGATTGTTATATAACTTTAGATGCTAAAGATATAAAAGAAAAAACATGTAAATCATGTGGTTCAATTCCAATTAACAAAGAAAATAATATTCTATACTTCAAATTGTCTGCTTTCCAACAACAACTTGAAAAATATATTAATTCAAATAAAGATATATGGCGTAAAAATGCAAGTGGAGAATCAAAGAAATTTTTAGACATGGGTTTAATAGATAGAGCTGCTACTAGAGAATTAGACTGGGGCGTAGAAGTTCCAATTAAAGGATTCGAAGACAAACGTATTTATGTATGGATTGAAGCAGTTTTAGGGTATCTTACAGCTGCAAATCATGTTGCAAAAGAAAAATCATTAGACTTTAATAAATTTATGACAGATGAAAAGTTGATTTCATATTATGCACACGGTAAAGATAATATTCCATTCCATACAGTAATTTATCCAGCCTTATTAATGGCATTAAAAAATAATTATACACTTCCAAAACAAATTGTTTCTGGAGAGTATGTTAATTTAAATAATGAAAAAATGAGCAAATCAAAAGGAAATCTCTTAACAGTAAACGAAATGATAGACGCATATGGTGTAGATACATCAAGATACTTTATGATTGCAAATGGACCTGAAAAAAAAGACACAAACTTTACAATCGAAGACATAATAAATGCCCATAATAAATTCCTTGTTGGAGTTTTAGGAAACTTTATTAATAGAAATTTTTCATTTATTAATAGTAAGTTTGATGGAATAATCAAAGAAGGAACTGTTGATTTAGAAATAATAAAAACAACAAGAGAAACATATAATAAAATAGCAGAATTAATAGAAAATATAGAATTAAAAGCCGCATTAGACCTTGCTTTTGATTATATTTCTTTAGGAAATAAATATTATGATGAAAAAAAACCATGGATTCTTGCAAAAGAAAATATAGAAGAATTTAATAATGTTACATATACATGTACTTATATGATTGCTAATATATCTAACTTAATAAATCCATTCATGCCAAATACAAGTGAAAAAATAAAAGGATTTTTAGGATTAGTTCCATTTAAATATGAAGAAATAACATTAAAAGGAGACTATAAAATTAACGACTTAAGTTTACTTTTTACAAGATTAGAAAACAAATAGTTTGACACACAATAATTTTTATGTTATTCTTTATTTATATCTTATTTGATTTAGAAAATGAAAAGTAGTAATTTAATTGAAATCAGAAATTTAGTGGTGATGAAAACTAAACAAATTAAATTTATGAATATACACATTTTTAGTCAAACCCGTTAATACGGTTAAAATATAAAGAGCATAGATTCCTATGAAGTAAGGTGGTACCGCGAAATAATTCGTCCTTACATCATAAGGAGTCTTTTTAGTTAAAGAAAGAAGGAAAATTTATGACACTATGGGAAGAATTACAATGGAGAGGCTTAATCAAAGATGTTGCAGGAGACGACATAGCAGACAAAATAAACAATGAAAAAATAACATTTTACTGGGGAACAGATCCCTCAGCATCAAGCTTGCATATTGGACATTACTCATCACTAGTTACCGCTAAAAGATTAGCATTAAGAGGGCACCATCCACTTTTACTAGTAGGAGGAGCAACAGGGTTAATAGGAGACCCTAGACCCACTAGCGAAAGAGGAATTATATCATTCGAAGAATTAAATAAAAACCTAGAAGGTATCAAAAAACAAATAGAAAAAGTATTTGATGGAAAAGCAGAAGTAGTCAACAATTATGACTGGTTCAAAGACTTTGACTTTCTTAATTTTTTAAGAGATGTTGGAAAATATATAAATGTAAATTATATGCTTAATAAAGATATAATAAGTAGAAGACTTGAAACAGGAATTACATTCGCAGAATTTAGTTATACTCTTATTCAAGGATATGATTTCCTACATTTATTTCAAAATAAAAACTGTATTCTTCAAGCAGAAGGATCTGATCAATGGGGAAATATCACCACAGGATTAGAACTAATTAAAAAGAAAACAGGAAAAGAAGCTTATGGGTTCACTATGCCCCTTGTACTTGATGAAAATGGAAACAAATTTGGAAAATCAGAAGGTAATGCACTTTGGTTAGACATTAACCTTACATCCGGATACACCATGTACCAATACTTATATAATTCAAGTGACAGTCTAGTAGAAAGTTATTTAAAAATATTTACCTTTTTAGAACCACAAGAAATTATGGATATTATGGAAAAACATAATAAAGAACCTCACCTTAGACTAGCCCAAAAAACCTTAGCGTGTGAAGTAGTAAAAGATTTACATGGTAAAGAAGAAATGGAAAAAGCAGTAAGAATTTCAGAAGCACTATTTTCAGGGAATGTAAAAAAATTAAATGAAGAAGAATTAAATGATGCATTTAAAAATGTAGCATCAACTGAAGTAGATAATAACATGAACTTAATAGACATGTTAATAAAAGCAAACATTGCCTCAAGTAAAAGAGAAGCAAGAGAATTTTTACAAGCAGGTTCAATTACAATTAATGACCTTAAACACCAAGATGAAAATGAAATTATTAATAAAAATATAGCAATCGCAGGTAATATATTAGTAGTTAGAAAAGGCAAGAAAAAACAATTTATTTTAAAAATTAAATAGGCTAATATAATTAGTCTTTTCTTATGCTATAATATTAATAGAAAGGCACGATAAAATGAAAAAAGTTCTAATAATAGGAGCAGGAGCATCAGGCTTAACATGTGCAATAATAAAAAGAAGAGCAGGATATGATGTAACCGTGCTTGAAAAAAACAAAAACATAGGGAAAAAATTATTAATGACCGGCAATGGTAAATGTAACTATCTAAATGAAGACTTTAGTCTTAACCATTATAGAAGTAATAATATTGAAAAACTAAAAAAAATCATAACTGATGAAAATAAAAAATTAATATTAGATTTTTTTGAATCTCTTGGAATAATAGGAAACATAAAAAATGGGTATTACTATCCTACTAGTAATCAAGCAATAACAATATGTAATGCACTAGAACTCGAAGCAAAAAACTTAGGAGTTAAAATAATTAATGATGTAAATATATTAAAAATAGAAAATAATTTTACAGTAAAAACAAATAAAGAAGAATATAAAACAGACCAACTAATAATTGCTACAGGTTCAAACGCTAGTATTAAAACACCAGACAACATAGGTTACAACATAGCAAAACAATTTGGTCATTCTATTATTAAACCATTACCCGCCTTAGTTCAACTAAAAACAGAAATAAAAGACTGGGCTGGAGTAAAAACAAATGCTATCGTTTCACTTTATGAAAATGGAAAACTCGTAAAAAAAGAAGAAGGAGAATTACAATTAAACAATGGTAATATAAGTGGAATTTGTATTTTTCAACTAAGCAGTATCATTTCTAAAGGTATAGAAACAGGAAATAGAGAAACAATAAAAATCAACTTTACACCATGGTGTAAATCAAAAGAAGAACTAACAGATTATATTATTAAAACAAATAAAAAACTTAAAAATAGAAATGTAGCAAACATTCTTGACAACATACTAAATTGGAAACTAGGAAATACTATTTTGAAATTATCAGGAATAAAAGAAGATGATTTAGTTAATAATATTAATTTAGAAAAACTAGTAAAAAATATATTTGAATTTGAATTGAACATAACAGAAACATTACCCCTTGAAAATGCTCAAGTAGCAAGTGGAGGAATACCATTAAATGAAATAAACATGGATAACTTTGAATCATTAAAATGTAAAGACTTATATTTTATTGGAGAAATATTAGATGTTGATGGAGACTGTGGTGGTTATAATTTAGGATTTGCCTGGATTTCAGGAATAAAGGGAGCATCAAAATGATAAGAGTACGCCAAATAGAAATTCCACTTCTAGAAGATAGAATAGAAAATATTATAGAAAAAACAAAAAATATTTTAAATGTTAAAAAAATAGAATCAATTTCTATTCACAAAAAATCATTAGACGCTAGAAAAAAACCAAATTTATTTTATATCTATGAAGTTGATGTAAACATAAAAAACGAAGACAACTATTTAAAATACGTAACTAATAAAAATATAATAAAAGTTGTAGATTTAAAATTTGAATTTAAAGTAAAAGGAACAACCAAACTTAATGACAGACCAATAATTGTCGGATCTGGACCTGCCGGACTGTTCGCGTCCTATATTCTAGCAGAAAATGGATTTAATCCAATTGTTATTGAAAGAGGAGAAGACATAGACAATAGACTAGTTACAGTCAATAAATTTTGGGAAAATAATATTCTTAACACAGAATCAAATGTTCAATTTGGTGAAGGAGGGGCAGGAACCTTCTCTGATGGAAAACTAACAACTCAAGTAAAAGACCCCTTTCTAAGAAAAGAAAAAGTTCTAGATATTTTAGTAGAATGCGGAGCAAACCCAGAAATTAAAATTTTAAATAAACCACACATAGGGACTGACAAATTAAGAGAAATAGTTAAAAACATAAGAAATAAAGCCATTAATAATGGAGCAACATATTTATATAATACTTGCCTTACTGATATTATAATAAAAGATAATAAAGTAGAAGCAATAGAAGTAAATAACAAAGAAATATTAAAAACAAGCGTTTTAATATTAGCAATAGGTCACAGTGCAAGAGACACATTCAAACTACTTTTAGATAAAAAATTAGAAATGAACGCTAAACCTTTTGCCGTAGGAGTTAGAGTAGAACATCCCCAAGAAATGATAAATATTAATCAGTACGGACTATCAAATCATCCCTTAATAGGAGCCTCAAGTTACAAACTAACATACCAAGCCCATAATAATAGAGGAGTTTATAGTTTCTGTATGTGCCCAGGAGGATATGTAGTTAACGCATCATCAGAAAAAAACAAATTAGCCATAAATGGAATGAGTAATCATAGTAGAGATTCCCTTAATGCTAATGCTGCCATCATTGTTACTATATCCCCAAAAGATTTTGGAAATAATCCACTAGATGGAATTGAATTTCAAAGGATGCTTGAAGAAAAAGCCTATAAATTAGGAGATGGACAAATTCCTATTCAATTATATAAAGATTTTAAAAATAATATAGAATCAAAAAATATTGGAAAAATAGAACCTGTTTTTAAAGGAAATTATAAATTAACTAACTTAAACTTATTATTTCCAGATTATATTAATGAAGCATTAAAAGAAGCAATAGAAGCATTTGGAAAACAAATTAAAGGCTATAATCAAGATGACACCATTCTAGCAGGAGTAGAAAGTAGAACATCTTCACCAGTAAGAATTACAAGAAATGAAGAAGGCGAATCAAATATAAAAGGCATTTATCCATGCGGAGAAGGAGCAGGATATGCAGGAGGAATAACTAGTTCTGCAATGGATGGCTTAAAAATAGCAAACGACATAGCAAATCAGTATTATTACTGATTTTTTTAATATTTCTAAAAATAATATTATTGTTTTTTTATCTTTATACTGATAAAATAATACTAAGGAATGTGATAAAATGAATAAAACTTATATTTGTATAGATTTAAAAACTTTCTTCGCATCCGTTGAATGTGTACTACGCGGATTAGACCCATTTGAAACCAATTTAGTAGTAGCAGACCCAGATAGACAAACAGGAACATTATGCCTAGCAATATCACCTAAAATGAAAGCACAAGGGATAAAAAATAGATGCCGAATCTATGAAATACCTAAAGAAATAAAATATATAATGGCTAAGCCAAGAATGAGCAAATATATAGAGTATTCATCCCAAATTTATTCAATTTATTTAAGATTTATTTCCTCATCAGATATTCATGTTTACTCAATAGATGAAGTATTTATTGACGCTACTAACTATTTAGCCCTTTATAAATTAGACGCCATAAGTCTTGCCAAAAAACTTATTAATGAAGTTTACAAAGAAACAGGCATAACAGCAGCAGCCGGAATAGGGACAAATATGTACCTAACTAAAATAGCCCTTGATATTACTGCAAAACATACAAAAGATAATATAGGCTATCTAAACCAACAATTATTCCTAAAAGAACTAAGTAACCATGTTCCACTAACAGACTTTTGGGGTATAGGAAAAGGAATCAGCGAACGACTAAAAAAATATGGAATTTATGATATGGAAGGAATTAGAAACATAGATCCTAAAAAATTATATAAAGAATTTGGAATAAATGCAGAAATATTAATAGATCATTCAAACGGAATAGAACCTTGCACAATTGAAGATATAAAAAAATATAAACCTAAAAACAACTCAACTTCAATAGGACAAGTTTTACATAAAGACTATAATTTCATAGATGCCAAAACAATTTTAAAAGAAATGATTGACTTATTAAGTTTAGACCTTATAGATAAAGAACTACTAGCAGGTAAAATTGGTATTACCATAGGATATAAAAGAGGAACAATAGGTAGTACAGGATGCTCTTATTCCTTAGAAAACAGCACAAACTCATACAAAGATTTAGAAGAAAAATTTATGTATATATATAATAAAACAACCGATACAGATATACCCATAAGAAAAATAACCGTCTATGCCTCTTCATTTACAAAAATAGGAATTGAACAACTAGATCTTTTCCATGAATCAAATCATTTAGAAATGAAACTAGAAAAAACAATGAATGACCTTAAGAAAAAATTTGGAAAAAACTCTATTTTAAGAGGAATAAGTTACACAGAAAGTGGAACAGCCAGAGAAAGAAATAAACAAATCGGAGGACACAATGCAGAGTAATTTAGAAAGAGCAAAACAATTTATGCCATTTGACGCCTTAAAAGGATACAGAGAAGCCCTAAAAGAAAAAGAAACAGTAATAGTTCCAAAAATTGAACTATCAGAAGATGAACAAAAAGAATTAAATTATCTAATATATACCTTTAAAACTAACGATATGCTAGAAGTAATCCACTATCAAAACAATCAATATGTAAAAACAATTGGAATACTATCAAAAATTGATATTGAAAGAAAAGAAATAGTAATAGTAAAAACAAAAATAAAAGCCGAAAACATATTTAAAATAGAATTATATAATGTATAATATCATTAGGAGGAATAAAATGGAAGAAACAAAAAATATATTAAAAACACTAGTATCTTATAATTCAATAAAAGAAAAAGAAGAAGAAGGTGCACCTTTTGGAAAAAGCAATAAAGAATGTTTAGAAAAAGCCTTAGAAATAGGAAAAAACTTAGGATTTAAAACAAAAAACTTAGACGGATATTGTGGTTACATGGAAATAGGAGAAGGAAAAGATATAATAGGAATAGTTGGTCACTTAGATATAGTGCCCGCTGGAACCGGTTGGGATACTCCACCATTTACCCTAACAGAAAAAAACGGATATCTTTATGGAAGAGGAACAACCGACGACAAAGGACCAGTTGCAGCTTCTATAACAGCCCTAAAAGAAATAAATGAATCAGGATTAAAATTAAATAAAAGAATACGCCTTATTTTAGGATGTGACGAAGAAAGCGGTTCAGCATGTATAAAGCACTACAACGAAGTAGAAGAACCAGTTACCATAGGATTTACACCAGACGGTGATTTTCCATGTATCCATGGAGAAAAAGGAATGCTTTTTGGAACAATCACAAGTAAAGAAACTAATATAATAGACATAAAAGGTGGAACTGTTTCAAACGCCGTACCATCAAACTGTAAATTAGAAATTAAAAATAAATCCATAAACACAAGTCAATTTAAAAATTTCATAGAAAAAAATGGACTTACTTGTCAAATAACTGAAAATGAAAATATGGTTATTGAAGTAAATGGAATATCAGCCCATGCATCAACTCCAGAACTAGGAATAAATGCAATAAGCTACGCCCTAGTTGGATTAAAAGAAGCAGGATACAAAGATTCATTTGTAGATATGTTTTATAACAATATAAATACAAGTACAGATGGTAGTAAAGCAGGGTTAAATATAACTGACGATTTTGGAGATTTAACTTTAAATATTGGACTAATAGAAAAAAAAGAAAATATCATAGTAACATTTGATATAAGATTTCCAGTAACAAAAAAAAGCAGTGAAATCAAAAAGTCTTTAAACACAAATCTTATACCTTATACTAAATTTGATGAAGTAGAAGAACCATTATTTTATGAATTAGATTCAAAACTAGTAAAAACACTTATGGAATCATATAAAAGTATAATGAACGACAACTTAAAACCAATAGTTATTGGAGGAGGAACATACGCTAAAGCAATGCCTAATATAATAGCCTTTGGAAGTGAATTCCCAAACAACCACAATAACATGCACAATGCTAATGAATCCGCTAAAATAAGTGATATAGAATTACAAATAAAACTCTATAAAAAAGCAATAGAAAAATTATTAGAAGTTTAATGAAAAAAGTATTAATCTTTCTTTTGTTCTTTCTCTTTTCTATATTTATAGTTTGTATAAATAATGAAACATTTTTCTATAATTATTACAATATTATATCAAATAATGATAATGAAATAAAAATTAGTGTTCCTTATTTTTCATACTTAACTAAAGAAGAATCTAACAAAGTAGTCCTTATATCTCTAAAAAGCAAAAAAAAATTAGATTCCGAAATAAAAAAATATTTAAATACTCTAAACACTTGTTATAATAATACTATTAAAAACAAATCAGATATAACCATAAAAAAATATACAGTAAAAGATATAAAATATTACCGAATAATAACACTAGAATATCTAAAATATAATAAATGCTTAAAAGAATTTACTTTAGAAGACAATTGGAGAAATAAAATTGCAACATCAAATATAACAAATTCTTATTTTAAGATTGAAGACAAAATTATTCCGATTGAACATAATAAACTTACTAATATCATAAATAGAATTGATGAAAGACTAAAAATGAAATGTAATAAGAATATAAAAACAACCGGGAAAATTAGATTAGAAGCAAACTACGAAATATATGGGAAAAAATATAATTTTATTATGTTCTCATATCAAAACAACTCATTAGTAATAAAAGTAATTGACCAAAATGGAAACACTAAAATAGCTCTTTATGAAGCAATAAACTCCGACAACTTAATGGAGGATTTATATAATGAATAAATATTCATAAAAACTATTTGTAATAATGTGGTAAAAAGCATTATTTCAAAATTTAAAAAAGATAGGAAAAAAGTATATGAAAGAAATAATAACAAATGAAAATAATTTAAAAGAAACAGATATGACTGAAGTTGTAAAACGTGTAAAAATAATGCTAGTTAATTCAAACAATGAATTATTATTGGCTTATTCACATAACGATTATCAATTTCCAGGTGGACATGTTGAAGAAAACGAAACATTAAATGAAACTGTAAAAAGAGAAATATTAGAAGAAACAGGTATTGAATTATTAGAAGATAGTTTTGAAGCATTTGCTTGTGGATTAGGATATTATAAAGATTGGCCTTCTGAAGGAAAAAACAGAAAAATAGAAATATATTATTATTGTATTAAGACTGATAAATTACCAAATATTGATAATACAAATTATACTGATCACGAAAAAGAGGGCAATTTCAAATTAGAATATATCAAATTTGATGAAGTAGAAAAAGTTTTATTGGAAAATGCTAAATTGTATGGAGATAAACGTGGAATAACAAAAGAGATGCTTAAAATATTTAACATCTATAAAGAAATAGAACAATAATTATCGAAGGAACACAATTGTGTTTCTTTTTATTATTTATAAATTTGGTTTAATATTGAATATAAAATAGTTACATAAAAGTTATTTTGTGGTATAATTATAAAAATAGGAGGTATATACGTGAGCACAATAAAAATTGAAAATATTACAAAAACTTATGGGAAAGGAGAAACATTAATAAGAGCCCTAGACGGTATTAATCTACAAATTGAAAGTGGTGAATTTGTAGCCATTACTGGAAAAAGTGGAAGTGGAAAATCAACCCTTCTTCACATAATAGGTGGAGTTGACAATCCAACCAGTGGGAATGTTTTTATTAACGGAGAAGATATAACCAAAAAAAATAAACAAGAAATGTCAACATACAGAAGAAAACAGGTTGGATTAATATATCAATTCTATAATTTAATACCTGTTCTTAATGTTAAAGAAAACTTAGAATTAACACTACTTCTTGATGATAAAAAACCTAATGACAAAACAACAGAAGACTTTGCCAAAATTCTAGGACTAGAAAATCATTTGGAGCACCTACCAAACGAACTATCAGGAGGACAACAACAAAGAGTTAGTATCGGTAGAGCACTAATGAATACACCACTTCTACTTCTAGCAGATGAACCTACTGGAAATCTAGATCAAAAAACATCAGACGACATAATGAAACTATTAAAAAAATTTAATAAAGAATTAAATCAAACAATTATAATGGTAACCCATGACGAACAATTATCAAATCAAGCAAATAGAATAATAAAAATAAAAGATGGAAAAATAATAGAAGATAAAAACAATGAAAATATTAAATAAAATTACAATAAAAAACTTAAAACTAAATAAAAAAAGAACAACCGTAACATTAATTAGTATTATTCTATGCAGTTCTCTATTATTTGTAATTGGTCTTTTCATTAGTTCCGCTAGAGAAAATATTTATGCTGAATCAGTAAAAGAAACTGGAACTTGGCATGTAACATATAAAGGAATAACTAAGAAACAAGCAAATCAAATAAACGACGCTAAAATTAAAAAATATAATTTAAAAAAAATTAATGACAAAGAAAACATTTATCAATCAACTTATCTTCTAGAACTAAATAACATGGAAGATTTTGAAATAAAAAGAGGAAGATATCCTAAAAGCGAATTAGAAATAATAATATCTAATCAAAAAGCAAAAGAAGAAAACTTAAAAATAGGAGATAAACTTAAAATAGAGGAAATAGAATATATAATTGTAGGAATCTATTTTAATAATTATAACTCTGCTTTTTATAACAAAGAAATTATTAGTGGTTTACCAAATATTTTAGTAACCCCAATAAAATCTAATGTAATGGACGCAACAGTTACTTTTAATTCCAATAAACATTTATATAAAAAAATAAATGACTATTCAAAAAAGTTTGGCAAAAAAGAAATAATAACCCCAAATGATTGTTATTATGAAGATACAATTATAAATAAAATTTACATAGAATCAGTTGGAATATTCAAAATAGACTCTACCGTAGCTTTTCTTTCTGTCTTCTTACTAGTTATACTAACAGTAATAGGAACATTCGAAATTATCTTCCTATTTAATGTCTTTGCGATTTCAGCAACAGATAGAAAAAAAAGTTTTGCCATTCTAACTTCACTTGGTGCTAAAACTAATGAAATATTTAAATCTGTGTTTTTTGAAACATTCATTTTAGCAATAATTGCAATACCTTTAGGTTTTGTATTAAGTATAATTTTTATGAAAACAGGTATATTTAAAGCAGGTATATTTATAGTAAATGAAATATTAGACCTTAATCAATCTAAAATAGTCTTTTCTATGTATCCTATATTTATTTTTATTCCAGCAGTATTTATTTTAATTGTATTATTTTTTGCAACATATAGAAACGCCTACATGGCTTCACGCATCTCACCTATTGAAGCAATAAGAATGAATAATGATATTAAAATTAAAAGAAAACAAGTAAAAACAAATAAAATGATTCAAAAAATCTTTGGAATTGAAGGGTCTCTTTCATATAAAACACTAAAAAGAAATAAAGGAAAATATTCTAATACAACAGCATCAATATCTATTAGTATTATTCTATTTATATGTGTTAGCACTTTTCTTAATTACCTAGTAATCAAAAATAATGAAACATTTAAAGAAGCTTACGAAGATAGTAACATAACAATAACTGTTGAAAAATATGATAAAGATTTTATAAGAGACATAAAAAAAATAGAAGAAATTGATAAATTAGAAATCTACAGAACAACTGCAGCATTATCTATTAAACAAGAAAATAAAAAATACACCAAAGAATATCTTGATTTATATAAAGACAATATAGACAGTAACCTAGAATTACTCTATATTTATACACCACTTGATATTTCAAAAACAGAACTAGAAAATAAATATAAAATAAACTTAAAAAATCCAGTCTATTCAAATAATTTTAAATATAATATATATCCTGAAAAAAAAATTATTGAAGGAAAAGTATTTAAAAAAACAAAACCTATAAATATAGATATATATAATAGAGCCAATAACCAAATTAAAATGACTATAAAAGATATAAAAGTAATAGATAAATGTATCAATATACTTGATACAAATTGTAATGGTAAGTTAATCGTAAATAATGACATAATGAATAAATTTGACGATAATGAAATAGTTAATATTAATATACAATCAAAAAGTTATAAACCATTAGATCAAAAAATAGAAAAATTAATAGAAAAATATAAAAACTATGACATTGAATATAACAATCCAAATATGGGAAAATATAACTATTTAACAATGATTTTTACAATTAAATTTGTCATTTATGCATTTGTATTATTTATATCCTTAATTTCAGTTACAAGCATTATAAACACTTTAAATAATAGTATAAACAATCGTAAAAGAGAATTTGCTATTTTAAAAAGTATTGGAATGAGTGAAAAGAAATTTAATAAAATGATCATACTAGAAAGTTTTATTTTAGGAGTTAAAGCATTATTTTATGGACTTTCTATATCACTTTTAATAGTATATTTTATAATTATTGAATCAAAAAGTTTAAGTATAATTGAAGATTTGAAAGTTCCATTTCCATTTATTTATATTATAATATCAATAATTATTACAATAATTATTATTATAATTACAAATATGTTTGCAATTAATAAAATTAAAAATGATAATATAATTGAAACAATTAGAAATGACAATATTTAGTTGACATACTAACTAAATAAAGATAAAATACAAGTACCATTAAAGGAGGACAATATATGAAAAATAATATGCATCATCATTTATTGTACGCTTGTTAGGTATTAAAAACCGGTACAAGTGGATTTTCTTGTACCTAATTATAATAAGAAAAAGAGACTATTATAAAAGGTATAAAGTCTCTTTTTTGTAGAAAGAAGGAAATATCATGGAAAAACTAGTGACTCCTAGAACATTATCAGGATTTATGGAACTAATGCCCCAAGAACAAATAGCCTTTAATAAATATAAAACAATAATTGAAGAAACTTATAAAAAATATGGTTTCTTACCTTTAGATACCCCAATTATAGAAGCAAGAGAAGTTCTACTAGCAAAGGCTTTTGGAGAAACAGAAAAACAAATATATCAATTTGACAAAGGAGATACAAAATTAGCACTTAGATTTGATTTAACAGTACCCTTAGCAAAATTCGTAGCCGCTAATAGTGGAGAATTAGTATTCCCTTTTAAAAGATATCAAATAGGAAAAGTATATCGTGGAGAAAGAGCCCAAAAAGGACGCTTCCGTGAATTTTATCAATGTGATATAGATGTAGTAGGTGAAGATACATTATCACTCTTCTATGACGCACAAATACCTGCTATAATGGAAGAAATATTTAATAAATTAGAAATAGGACCATTCGTTATTAGAATAAATAACCGTAAAATACTAGCAGGATTATTTGAATACTTAAACCTTACCGATAAAACATCCGAAATACTAAGAACAATCGATAAAATAGATAAAGTAGGAACTGAAGAAATAAAAAAAGAACTACTCTTAGAAATAAACAAAGAAAAAGTAGAATATATAATTAACTTTATAAATATAAAAGATAATGTTTTAAATAACTTAACAAATCTAAACATCAATAATGAACAATTTATAAGTGGGTTAAACGAACTAAAAGAAGTAACCCATTATTTAGATTTAATGAATGTAAAAAATTATATAATTGACTTAACAATAGCAAGAGGACTAGATTATTATACTGGAACAGTTTATGAAACAAACCTAATAGAACATAAAAGTATCGGTAGCATAGCATCAGGAGGAAGGTACGATAATCTAGCAGGATATTATACCCAAAAGAAACTGCCTGGTGTAGGAATGAGTATAGGACTTACCAGATTATTTTATAAATTAAATGAACTTGGCTTAATTAATAAAAAAGAATCTAAATCAGTAGAATACTTAATAATCCCAATGAACGAAATAAACGACTATACATTCAAAATATATAATAAACTAAAAAAAGAAAATAAATCAGTAGACATTTGTGAGTCATCAAAAAACTTTAAAAATAAAATGAAATACGCAAACAGAATCAATGCTCTTTATACTGTAATAATAGGAGAAGATGAAGAAAAAAACAACACTTATACAGTTAAGAACATGGAAACAGGTAATCAACAAACAAAAACTTATGAAGATGAAATGATTTAGTTGTAGAAGTTTAAATTAAAAGAGTAAAAAGTATACACAATTAAATTTTATTATGTTATAATACCTTTAGGATATGGAGGTTAAATAAACATGAAAGACGTAAATATATTAAAAGAAAATGGAGTTAATGTAGCTGCAAGTTTAGAACTTTTCGGAGACATGGAAACTTACAATGAAACATTGAATGACTTTCTTGAAAGTGTAGATCAAAAACTAAGTGATATTAAAAAATATAAAGAACAAGAGGACATGCCAAACTATGCAATCCTAGTACACTCTTTAAAAAGTGATTCAAAATACTTAGGATTCACAAAATTAGCAGATTTATCTTATCAACATGAATTAGAAAGCAAAAATTCAAACATACAATTTGTAAATGCAAATTATGAAGCACTTGTAGAAGAAGCAAATAAAATGATTAATTTAGTCAAAAACTATTTAGGACAACAAGAAGTCACTAAAGAAAAAGTACAAGAAATAAAAATTAAAGACAAAACAATCCTAATAGTAGATGATTCAGATATTATAAGAAATTTTGTAAAAAAAATATTTAACAATACCTATGAAGTAATGATTGCAAACGATGGAAAAGAAGCTATTGATATAGTTTCTGTTAGTGAACAAGATAAATTAGTAGGACTTTTTCTAGATTTAAACATGCCAAATGTTGATGGATTTCAAGTTTTAGAATATTTTAAGAATAATAATTTGTTCAAAAAAATTCCAGTATCAATTATTACTGGAGATGATTCAAAAGAAGCCATTGAAAAAGCATTTACTTATCCCATCGTGGACATGCTTAATAAACCATTTAACGAACACGATGTTAAAGTAATAGTTGAAAAAACAATCAATTATGGTAAATAAAAACTAGTAATACTAGTTTTTTTAGTATATAATATATTTGAAAGAAGTGACATACTATGATAACATTAAAATCAGATAGAGAAATAGACCTCATTAGACATGCAAGTCAAATAGTTTCAGAAACACATTTATACTTAAAAGATTTTCTTAAAGAAGGAATAACAACAAAAGAATTAGATGATCTTGCAGGAGAATTCATAATTAGTAAAGGTGGAATCCCTGCCTGCAAAGGTTTTGAAGGATTTCCCGCTAATATTTGTATCAGTGTAAATGAAGAAGTAGTTCATGGCATTGGTGGAAAAAGAAAACTAAAAAATGGAGACATTGTAACATTAGATATAGTTGTATTATATAAAGGTTATAATGGAGATTCAGCCTGGACTTATCCTGTCGGAGAAGTGGATGCAGAAAAAGAATACTTAATGGAACATACTTTAAAATCCCTTTTAGTAGGACTAGAACAAATTAAACCAGGAGCAAGACTAGGAGACGTTTCAAACGCTATTGAAGAATACGCTATAAAACATAAACTAAGTGTTGTAAGGGAACTAACAGGTCATGGAATAGGAACAAATATGCATGAAGACCCTGATATTCCAAATTATGGAAGAAGAGGAACAGGACCAGTCTTAAAAAAAGGAATGGTACTAGCAATTGAACCAATGTTAAATCTTGGAAGAAGAGACATATATGTACTTGAAGATGACTGGACAATAATAACAAGAGATAATAAACCAAGTGCACACTACGAACATACCGTTTCAGTAACAGAAGACGGATATGAAATATTAACAAAAAGATTAGACTAAGTTTAATTTTTTTTTTATAGTTTTTATGATATACTTATTATAGTAGGTGATAAGATGATAGAAGACAAGATAAATATGACAAAAACATCAATTGAATATTTAGAAAACTTAGAAAATATTATAAAAAATCCAGACACAATAATGAATTCAATTTTAAACACTAATTATAATGGTAACTATGTAGATTTAGTTATCTCACTTTCTCAGTTTCTAATAAATAAAGAACAAACAATAATAAAAAATAAACCAAAAAGTAAATATGAAGTTACTTATGAAAACAAATTATTAGATAAATATACAGAAATATATTGGAAACATAAAGGAAAAATAGGAATAGCAAATTTCGTTTATGAAATGAACTTTTTAAGAAATGCAATTAGTCACGGACAATATATAATAGATGAAGAAACAAACGATTTAATATTATTAGAATCAAACAAAAAAATTTCTTATGAATGGCTTAAAAACATAATAGAAACACTATTTTCAGAAGTCAAAATAAAAACAAAAAAACTCCCAATATCAACTGGATATATTGCTAAATTAAGTAAAAAAGAAATAGATATCGATAATGTAGATAGTATACTTGATAACTACGCTATGTTTAACTATAAAATAGAAGAAAATAGTGAAAATGTATACGACAAATCTCTCGAACTAATACTATCAGAAATTGGAAAATATAAAAATAATGGAAAAAAAGTTTTTAAATCTGTAGGCATGCAAGAAAATTATAAAAATTCAATGCAAAACTGTCATGATCTTGCACAATTCGGAGGAATGAAATTTGAAAATAAATTATTCCCAATGACTGACATAAAAGAAGAATTAAAAGAGAAATTAAAACAAACAATAAAAGACAACTATCAAACTCTAAAAAATGTTAATCAAGGTTCACTTGAAACATTTGTAGAAAAATTCTTTAATGATAATTATTATGATTCCCTAGATTTAGAATTGTTAGATAAAACTTATATGCAATTAAGTACATTAGCAACTCTTGTCACTAGTAATAAAAATCGTACATACAATCAATTAAAAGAAGATTATTATTTTCTCTCACCCGTAGATGACATGCTATTAACAGCAACAACTTTAACAAAATTTAATATGATTTATTCTTATAATGGAGATAATATTTTAAAAAAATATTTAGATTACTCAAAATTAGATTTATCAAACATGAAACCAACCCTTTTAATAAATGGATTGAAATATAAATATAGTAAAGAAGAAGAAATAATATTTAAATTAGAAAAAGAAAATAATGAAAACTACATACAATATAACAATTTAAAAACTACTAAAAATAAAGAAAATATAAATAAAATGAATGAAATAAAAGGCAATATAAATAAAAATAAAAATGAAATTTATAAATACCAATTGAGAAAAAAAAGAATTATATTAGGAGAACAAGACGATGTTGAAAATTTAAAAAAATTTGAATATAATAAATCTTTAATAACACACATTAGAAATTCAATTGTTCATGGGAATATAGAAATAAAAACCCCTTTAAAAAATAATGACTTAAAAACATGCGTTTTAATATTAAGAGATTATTACTTAGAAACAAATTCTAAAACATTTGAATTAGAAATAACTCTTGATGAAATAAACAAGTTATGTAACCGTGAATTTGTCTTTGAATTATTAAATCAAAACAAAAGATTTAGAAGTTATAATGGGTTTGCAAGTTTATTAGTACTATCCCTTGTAGTACTAATTGAAGCAGGAGGAACTCTTCTTTATATACTTTTAACAAACGGGTTTTTTGACTTAATTTAGAATATCTCTTTATTAAAAATTAAATATATGATAAAATGAAATAGAAAGTAGGAGATTAGGGTGAAGAAAAAATTTAAAATTTTAATTTTAACATTTCTTTTATTAATGTTACCAAGTTTTACAAAAGCATGGGATGAAATAGGAACTGGAGGAGGTTACCCAGTAGGTAGTATAAGTGAATGCTCCTCAACAGATGGAGATGGGAAAAATCGTTGTTTTTGTGACTGGAATAATATGAATTTTAGTGCATTAAAAATGAGTTTAATATACTACGACGGTTTATCAAAAAGAGTTATAGGAAGACCAGTTGCTTACTATAAATCTGATAATCCAGGTTGGGTATCACAAAGATTAGGAAGCGGCGCTATTAATGCATCAAGTTGGTTTCCTAACAAAACAATTATCAATGCGCCATCATTTTCAAATGATTTGAAAAACATTTTAATTGGTAATGGTGAAGAAGCAAACGGATATCAAAGAATAAGAGCTATATTCTCAGATATGGGAGTAGATTATGAAAGACTTTTAGCATCCGCTAGAGGTGGTTCATCTTTCTATGACTCAGTTAATGGAGTTAATTATGGACGCATAGTTAATCAAAAAATAGGAACTAATGGTAGAGCAACCAAAGGTGTAAGAATAATGGTTGAACCAATATTCTCGATAGAAACAACTGGAAACTGTCCATCATATAATAGTACAGTAGACTACTTGATGACAATTAAAAATTTAGTTGCATTTACTTATAATTCTAGTGGTCCAAAATATGATGGTGGATTAGAATATATGAGAGGCGATAACTGGGGTTTATCAGGTTACGCTAATACTTTTTATCTAGATGGAGCAGATGCTGGATTTAGTGCAGTACCTGGTAGAATTGATAAATATAATGTATTTAAAGTAGCTGACCCAAATAGTGGCTGGGGCTTAAACCTTTATGGACCATTTGACAATGTAGTTTCAAAATGTGATCCAGATAAAGAGTATGATGGATATAAAAATGGTGTAGACTATTGCTGTAGTACAGAAGATATTCAATCATATAATAGTCCAAACAACTCAACAAATACATTAACACGTGTTTTAACTAGATATGAGTTTGATTCAATATGTAGCAAAAGTGCAAAAAAATGTAATCCAAATTCATGGGCTGATGGAATAGAAGCATGTTGTGGAAATGACGGAACTGGGATAGACATAAATACATTTAATTATGCAGGACACCCAAAAAACAATACAAATTATTTAACAAGAAAAATAGATTTGTCAGAACTTGTAGGAACAAGTTGTGATAATAATGGTAATGGCAATAACTGTGCTTATGGACTTGATGTTTCATCTCCAAAAGTTTGTACCAAAGATGGTTCAACAGGAAAAGTTATAGATGCAGCAAACTGGGGATGTGTATTCAAAAGTACAAAAAGTGGTAATGATTCAACAGTAAAATCACACTACTTCGAAAACGCAGCATCAAATAATCAATATTGTGCAGTTTACTGTAAAGAAGAAATAAATTATAGCCTTCCAGCAGGTGGTATAGAAGTATATGCAGGACGATTCATGGTAGTAGGAGAAACAGTAGCACCACTTCCTAAAATCGATCCAATTGTATATAAAGGTAAAAAAGTATGCCGTTTGACAGGTTCAAAAGGAAGTACTTCAGGACAAATTAATTATAACAAATTTAATGTTGACTTAAATAGACTTGAAGATGACGTAAGAACTTATTGGGATGAATGGAAAATATGGGAAACACAAAAAGCAGCGTGTGATAGAGGAACAACTGTTTATTATAATGGTAACCCTTATGACTGTCCAGGAAATCCAAAACCAAATTATAGTTCTCAAATAGCAGCTTCAAAAATAAAATATGAAAAAGCAGTAAGAAATCGTGATGGAGCAATCTCAAACATTAATGATTGTGTA
>JAVWTD010000008.1:0-6310 GCA_036667875.1 Bacilli bacterium | reverse complement strand
CCTACAACTCTTTGGTGGGAAAAATCAATTGAAATAACAAATAAATATGGATTACCTGAAAATACATATCGTTTTGTATCAAAAGCAACAGGTCAATCATTTAATTCAAGACCTGAAGCAGGTGGTGAAAATGCTATCGATGTTGGATATGATAATTTACCAATCCATTACTCAACATCACCAGGTAGATACTCATTTACAGTGGTTACCAATTCATTTGGAGAAGACCATAAATTTAATAAATATATTCTTGAAGGAAAGAAGTTCAACAACGTTTTATATGAACAAGCTAATAAGTATGAATGTACTTTTATAGTTTCATGTGAAAAACCTGTTATAACAGATGACCAAGAAGAATATTGTGAAATATGTAAAGAACAAGTATCAACATGTGGAAACGAAAAATGTGATCCAAACGATCCTAAATGTTTACCTTGTGAAGAAGATGATCCAGATTGTCCGAAAACAGATAAATGTCATCCAGGAGACCCAGATTGTCCTCCTTGTATAGGAACTGACTGTTATCCAGCACACCTTGATATTAACCTCATTTATCGTCCTATATCTCTAGCAGAAATAAAAGAAAATGGTAAAACATTCTCAGGAGCTTTTGTAGGAAGAGAAGGAAGAGGAAGAAAACCAGGTGAAAATTGGAACATGGTAGACACTATTAATAATGTAATTACAAATAATAGAGGAGTTAAAGAATACGAAATATATAAGAGAAGTCCTATGTATGAAATAACTTTAAATCCAGGATTAATGAAAAAAATAAGAGCCTATAATAAAACTCTAAACTCAAAACAAATTACTATTTACGAAGGAACTAAACCATCAACAGGAATTGCTGGATATTCTGACTTTGAAAGTATGGAATGTGCTAGTGCAACTGATGGAAATGGTGGAGGAAAAGAATGTAAAAGTAAAAAAATTCGTGAATGGAAAATCACAGGCTGTGGTATCAAAGGTTTTGATTTAACAAAATATAATAAATGTACCGGACATGATAGAGCATGGTAGAAATATGGAAGATTTAATAAAAGAATATACCAATATTACTTATCTTACATATTCACTTATATTTCTAGTAATTATAGTACTTTTATATTAGAATTAACCATTTTTAGAAAACGTAAAACAAGAATTTGTAAGATATGCCATCAAAAAATAGACAAAAACGAAAAATATTGCAAAACTTGTAAAAAGTAAATCAAAAATAAGCGGGTCGTTTGTAGACAACCCGTTTTTTTAATGTTAAAATATAAGTGGTGATGAAAATGATTATAGTATCAACAGAAAACGAAAAAATAAAGAATATAAAAAAACTAAACCAAAAAAAATATCGTGATTTAGAGAATCTTTTTTTAATTGAAGGAGATCACTTAGTTCTTGAAGCGATAAAAAATAATAGATTAGAAACATTAATAATTCTTGAAGGAGAAGAAAATCCCTTTGAAATTGAACCATTAATAGTATCAAAAAAAGTAATGAAATATATAAGTGAATTAGACTCTCCAAAAAAAATTATGGGAGTTGCTAGAAAACAAATAAGTAGTGCTATAGGTACTAAGGTTATAGCTCTTGATGGAGTACAAGATCCAGGTAATTTAGGTACAATCATAAGAAGTAGTGTAGCCTTTAATTTCGACACTATCCTTATATCAAAAAACACAGTAGATCCTTATAATCAGAAAGTAGTAAGAGCTAGTCAAGGATTGATATTTTCTACAAATATAATAGAAACAGACTTAAAAGACACTCTAACTAAACTAGATGGTTATAAAATATATAGTACAAGAGTAAACGGTGGTACAGATATAAACAATATTAAAAAAGAAGACAAATTAGTAGTTGTAATGGGAAACGAAGGAACTGGAGTAACAAGTGAAATAGAAGAAATAAGTAATGATTTCTTATATATAAACATGAATCCACTTTGCGAAAGTTTGAATGTAGCCGTTGCTTCATCAATAATAATGCACAAATTAGGAGGAATAAAATGAATTTAATACATATAGGAACAATAGTAAACACACATGGCATAAAAGGAGAAGTTAGAATAATTTCAGACTTTAGATATAAAAACCAAGTATTTAAAAAAGGTAATTTTTTATACGCAGGAATAGACAAAGATCACCTAGAAATAAACAGTTACCGAGTACATAAAAACTATGATATGATTACATTTAAAGGAATTAATGATATTAATGAAGTTTTAATGTATAAAGGTGATGAAGTATTTATTGACCGTGATGTCTATAAATTTGATGGAATCCTTTATGAAGACATAATAGGATTAAAAGTTATAGTAGATGGGGTAAATATAGGCGTTGTTGAATCTTTAATGAAAAGTAGTGCTCACCCTATATTAGTTATTAATACAGGAGATAAAAAGCACCTTGTTCCTTATATAGATGAATTTGTTAAAAATGTTGATTTAGAAAAACTAGAAATTACTATAAAAGTAATAGATGGATTAATTGATGAAAATTGATATTTTATCCCTTTTTCCAAGAATGTTTGATGGATTTATTTCTGAATCAATTATAAAAAGAGCTATAGAAAAGAAACTAGTAGAAATAAAAATTCATGACTTTAGAGAATTTTCAAAAGATCCACATAAAAGAGTTGATGACTATCAGTATGGCCCAGGAGAAGGAATGGTTCTAATGCCTGAACCAATCTTTGATTGTGTTGAAAGTTTGAAAAAAGAAGATTCTAAAGTAATTTTAATGACACCACAAGGAACAACATTTAATCAAAAACAAGCATACGATTTATCAAAAGAAAAACATTTAATCATTATTTGTGGTCATTATGAAGGATATGATGAAAGAATTAGAACATTAGCAGATATAGAAATATCTATAGGAGACTATGTCCTTACAGGAGGAGAACTCCCAAGTATGGTTCTAAGTGACAGTATCATAAGATTAATTGATGGTGTAATTACAAAATCATCTCATCAAAATGATTCTTTCAATAATGATTTGTTAGATTACCCAGTATACACAAAACCAGCCAGTTTTAGAGGTCTAAACGTTCCAGATGTTCTCTTATCAGGGCACCATGAAAACATAAGAAAATGGCGCCTAGAACAGCAAATACAAAGAACCATTAAAAGAAGACCAGACTTAATCAAGAAAGGATGATAAAATGAAATACCAATATAAACTAATAGAAGAATCCATATACAAAAAAATAGTAAAATTAGATTATAAAAAACTGAATGGATTTCATTTTAAACCCACAAACCATATAGAACATGACGGAATAAATGTCAATAAAATGACAATAATAAACTATTCACTAGTAGAAAAAGTTTTAAAAAGAAAAATTAAAAAAAGACTAGAAGTTTATTTGAAATATGTCATGAACATTATTGAAACAGAAGACGATGGAGATAGAAACAGCTTCAGACAAGTGCTAAACGATTTATCCAGATATAAAGATGTAATAATGTATAAATATAAAAAATACTTAGACCAAAAATATTTAAAACTATTACTAAAAAAAATTGAATTACTAGAACAAGAATTAAACAGAAAAATTTTAGTTAGTGAAGAAAAGAATATAACAAAAGAGGAAAGTCATCGAAGAAGATAAAAGGAGAAAAATGAATAAAGCATTTACACTCATTGAATTATTAGCAGTTATACTTATATTAGGTATAATTGCATTAATTGCAATACCAACAGTTACAAATATTATTAGTGAATCTAAACAAGAATCATTTAAAGTAACAGTATCAAATATATCGGCCTCTGTTGAACAAAACTGTCAATTAGAAATATTAAAGGGATTACCCCAAACTAATACCTATGTTATAACTAATAAAAAATTAGTCCCTTCAATAGAAATAAAAGGTAATATGCCACAAACTGGAACTTTTACAGTAGATAAAGACTGTAAAATAATTTTAATAAACGCTTCAAATGAAGGAATAGCATTAACACAAGATGCTCTAAGTAAAAATATCGAAGTAGTAGATAATATAAAAGTATTTAAAACATTTATTACGGGTAATACTAAAGAAGTAAGTACAATATATTTTAATCCAACAACAGGAGAAAAATGTGACAAAGAAAAAGCAGTTAGTACACCTCTTACAACTAATGGGTGTATGAAATGGTATTCTATTGAAAACAGTGGCTTAAATAAAAAGACTGTAAATGCTATATTAGACCATAATTCTGCTTCCACAGTAGCATGGAATACAACAGGAAATAATACAGTAATGGGAGAAATAGCAGTTAAATTCAATGAAAGTATAGCCAACTGGAAAACCATTTTAACCCCAAGATTAGTTACAGCAAAAGAAATAGCGGATGCCCTAAAACATCCTTCATTTGATGAATCAACAGCAGACTCAGCAAAAAGGTTTGCCTTTGATACATTAGAGTGGAAATTAACAACTAAACCTACCGGAAGCTCTAATTATAGTTGGTTATTTGACTATACAAAAGATTGTACACAGTATGGTTGCTTTATAAATGACCAGACAAGCAATGGTTACTGGACTCAAACTCCAACATACAACACTAGCAATAATCATGTGTGGACAGTAGGCAATGGATATTTATCACCATCAGGAAGAGCAGTAGATGGGTACTACGGAGTAAGACCCGTAATAAAAATTCCTAAAGAAAAACTATAAAAAGTATTGATTTATATATATATATATGGTAAAATCAATTTCGTAATCCGCTTAACACATCTGTTTATGATTACAATAAAAACAAGAAGGAGAATTTATTTATGAACATTATTGACAAAATAACTGCTAATCAAATAAGAACTGATCTTCCTGAATTCAGAGTAGGAGATACAGTTAAAGTTGACGTTAAAATAGTCGAAGGTAAAAGACAAAGAATTCAAGCATTTGAAGGAATCGTAATTGCTATCAAAGGTAGCGGTATCGCAAAAAACTTCATCGTTAGAAAACTTTCTCAAGGAGTTGGAGTTGAAAGAACATTCCCAATGAACTCACCAGTTGTAGATAGCATTACCGTTTTAAGAAAAGGTAAAGTTAGAAGAGCTAGATTAAATTACCTAAGAACTTTAATTAAACAACCAAAAATAAAAGAAAGAAGATAGTCATTAGACTATTTTTTTTTATATCTTTAGAGTATAATTAAATAAGGTGATGAAAAATGAAAAAGATAATAAAAGAATTGATTCCATATATATTAATCCTTATAGGAGTAGTACTAATAAGAACATTTATAATAACCCCTATAATGGTAGACGGTGAATCAATGAACCCCACTTTACAAAATAGAGAAATTTTAATACTCAATAAATTTGATAAAACATTTGAATATAATGATATAGTTGTCCTTAATTATAAAAACGAAAGACTAATTAAAAGAATAATTGCAAAACCAGGAGATTACATAGAATATAAAAACCATAAACTTTACATAAATGGAAAACTTAAAAAAGATAAATTCGCAAAAGATACAAAAGAATTTTGCCTAGAATATTTTGACATTAAAAAAATACCAAAAGATCAATATTTTGTTCTAGGAGATAACAGAAATAACTCAATAGATTCTAGAATAATAGGTCTAATTTCTAAAGACGATATAATGGGAACTGTTACTTTTGGCATATTTCCATTTGGTAATATTAAGAAATAAAGGATGGTAATGTATATGAAAAAAATATTGTTTGCAACAAGTAATGAAACAAAATCAAAAAGATTTTCAAAAGGATTATTAAAAAAAGATATTGAAGTAATAAATTTAAAAGACCTAAGCATAAAATTAGAAGAACCAGAAGATGGAATAAATTCAATAGAAAACGCCTTAATTAAAGCAAGAGAAGCCTATAAAAAAACCAACATGACTGTTATAGGAATGGATGATTCATTATATTTAGAAAATGTCCCAGATAATATTCAACCAGGCTTATATGTTAGAAGAGTTAACAACAAAACTTTAACCGACGAAGAAATGCTAGATTATTATACTGATTTAGTTAAAAAGTATGGCAATAACGGTAGGATTAATTGTAAATGGGTTTATGGTCTTGCATTAATTAATAAAAATGGAGAAGAGTTCACATATACATGGAGTAAGGATAATTTTTATATGGTAGATATTTTATCTGATAAAATAAATCCTGGGTATCCATTAAACACTATTTCAAAATACAAAGTAACTGACAAATATTTTACTGATATGACAGAAGATGATAAGAAAAAAGTAAACGTAAACGAAGATGATGTAGTAGAGTTTATTGCAAGTCATATATGAAAGTAACAAGATTAATTCTTATTACTTTTTTTCTTTTAAATAAATTATTA
>JAVWTD010000007.1:4064-39826 GCA_036667875.1 Bacilli bacterium | reverse complement strand
GTTCTTTCTAGAATTGACTTTATATCAATTTGTTTGTTACATTCTGCGTACGCCATTGATGATGCTATAATTGCGGGGTCTAAGGCATGTATGTTAATTCGTTTGGGACTTGATGCGAAATTTGCCCCTGCACATATTAATTCTTCATAATTTGATTGACATGCTCCTGCTATTATTATGAGTTCATCTTGGTTTCTTACAAGTCTTCTTGCGGCTTCAATTGATTTGATAAAATTATTTGTATTTTTATAATTTTCGTTGTTTCTTTTCTTTTTATAATATGCATCATGTCCAGTAATTACTACTATGTTTGGTCTATATTCTTTTATCCATTCTTCTATATTATTTGGGACTTCTTCTTCTTTTTCAATTTTCCCTATTGCTTGCAAATTATTTTCTTTATAAAAGGAAAGACATTTTTTAAGATAATCATTATCTCCATCAATGTGCAGAATTTTTCCTGGTAAATAAAAATAATTATTTCTATCAAGAGAATTTATTCTTTCTATTTGTTGTGCAAATTCATCTTTTATGTTTTCTGCTATTAATAAATCATCTTCTAAAGCATCTGCAAACAGTCTAATATTTTTACCTTTAAGGTAGTATGTATCATCTTCATAGTCTGTTATGATGAAAACAATATCGTTGTTATAGGATTTTCTTGTGACTGTATCACCTATTTTGAACATAAAATCACCTATTAAAGTGTATGAAAAAAAAAGATTTAAATTCTTTTTTTAGACATTTAATATAAATGGATCATTTATTTCACCATTTCCTCTAATTTTTTTTACGTTTTTAAGAGTAACTACTGTATAAATTTTATTTTCATCAAATTCTTTTGAGATGAAACTTGTGTTTTTATATTTTGTATTTTCAAAGTCAGATAAATTAAGTTTTTCTATTTTAATTATATATTCTTCATTATAATCTTCTATGTCTATTTTATCACTATAATATGTGCTTACGAGGTTCATATTTCCTTTTTTAAAGTTTAGTATTCTAAAGAGTTTATCATTAAGTATTACATAATTATCTGGGTCTTTACCTTTAAATGAGAGGTCTTTATAAAGTCCATCCCCTTTTTCTTTTATTGGTAATTTAATACTATTAAACATTCTATAAGTTGGGCATGGTTTATTTTGAAACATTATATCGTTACTATAGGTCATTTTCATAGCGCACATGTTGTTTCTTCCTATAAAGAATGAATAATTTTCTTCTAGAAATATTACACCTGTTCCTTTGATTTTATATTTTTTGTTTTCTATTTTGTACTGGTTATTTATTATTATTTGTTCTTCTTTGTTTTGTTTATTTGTTTTTTTGATTATTTCTTTTATTTTTTTGGCATCATTTACTAGATTTAATTTAGGTCTCATTCTTATTTCATTAATTGTTATAAAAGTAATAGCAATAAATGCTATTACTAATATTATTATTTTGTTTGATTTGGGCATTAGATTTTCAAATGCTTTCTTACTGCTTTTAAACTACCTAACATACCAACAATTATTCCTATTACTAAAAGTAATAATGATATTTGGTATATGAAAGGTGTTGGATTTACTAGTTTAATGAATGGAGAAAATAATTGACCATCAAAGTTCATATAAAGGGCTGTATATCCGTATGTTGTAAATAATATTGGAATAATAGAGCCTAACATTCCTAAAAACAATCCTTCAAATATAAAAGGTATTTTAATGTTTAAATTGGATGCTCCTACTAGGCGCATTATTTCGATTTCTCTTTTTCTTGAAAATATAGTTATTTTTATTGTATTAGTTATTAAGAATGCTGTTACAATAATTAATGCTATTACCATTCCGATGCTTACATTTTTTACCATGTCGAAGACAGATACGAGTTGTTCTACCATTCCTTCTCCATATTTTACTATTTGTACACCGTTTATTTTTTTAATTTTATTTGCTATTTTAGTAATGTCATCTATATTTTTTACTTTTACTTGATAAGTTGGTTGTAATGGTGAATCTTCTTCTGTATAATCTTTTAAAATATTTTGAAGATCTTCAGAAGAAGACATCATTTCTTTTGTTATGTCCATTTTTGATTGGTATGAATAACTTTCAATTCCACCTATTTCTTTTATTTGTTCAAGAACATCGTCTTTTTCTTCTGCTGTTATATCAACGTTCATGAAAGCAACTATTGTAACATCGTTTTCGACATTTTTTGCAAATGAGTTTACATTATAAGATAATATAATTGAAAGTGCTACAACAATTAGGGTTATTGTAATACAAGAAATAGATGCTAATGATAAGGAGAAGTTTCTTATAACTCCCTTAAAGGAGTCTCTTATGTTTCTACCTAGTATCCTAAATATTTTCATGCTTGTACTCCCCTTCTACATAGTCTTTAAGTATTCTTCCTGAATCTAATAATATTACTCTTTTTCCCATTTTTTCTACTATTTTTGTATCATGAGTTACCATTATTATGGTTGTTCCTAATTCATTAATTTCTGTTAATACTTTCATTATTTCCATACTTGTTTGTTCGTCTAAGTTTCCTGTTGGTTCGTCACATATTAGTAGTTTTGGTTCGTTTACGATTGCTCTTGCAATGGCTACACGTTGTTGTTCTCCTCCTGAAAGTTCAGTTGGGTAATTCTTGGCTTTTCCTTTTAGTCCTACTAAATCTAATACTTTAATTGTTTTTTCGTGTATTTCTTCTTTTGTTATTCCAAATATTTCTAAGGCGAATGCTACATTTTCATAAACGGTTAGTTTGTTTAGTAGTTTGTAATCTTGAAAGACTACTCCTATTTTTCTTCTTAATTTATAAACTTTTCCATTTCTTAGTTTGGTTACATCAAGTCCTCCTACATTAATAGATCCTTGATCTGTTTTTTCTTGACGATATAGCATTTTTACTAGAGTTGATTTACCACATCCTGTGTGTCCTATAACAAAGACAAATTCACCTTTTTTAATTGTTAGTGTTAAGTCATATAATGCGGTTACTCCGTTTTTATATGATTTCTTAACGTTTTTCATTCTTATTAAGTCCATATTACACCTACCTCTTTTTATTTATTTGACCACCTGATACTTCATAGGCATCAGTTACCATGAAGAATGCTTCGGGGTCTATGCTGTCTATTCCTTCTTTAAGAATAAAGTATTCTTTTGTGGGGATAGTACACATTATCATTTTTTGCATGTTTCCTGTAAAACCGCCTCTTGCTTCAATTACTGTTACTCCATGACTTAAGTAAGTCATTATGAATTTTTTTACAGCTGTTTCGTTATCTGTTATTATATAGAAAGTTTTTGATTGTGATATTCCTAAAATTACTTTATCAGTCATAATACTTATAATTACAATTGATACAACAGAATACATAAATTTTTGCCATCCGAAGAAAAATAAACTTATTCCTATTATTAGTCCGTCTGTAAAGAACATTGCATTTCCAATTGATTTTTTAAAATACTTGGCTACTATTTGATTTAAAATGTCTGTTCCTCCGGTTGTATAGCCTGATTTAAATATTAAACCGTAACCAAAACCACTTATTGCTGCTCCAAAGATTGCTAGTAATAATGGTTCAGTATCTCCTAGATTAACATAAGGAATTACATTTTCTGTTAGTTTTACTAGTAGTGGAAACATGAGAGAGCCTATAATTGAGTTTTTAGTTTTATCGAATCCTAGTGTAAAGTAACTTAATACTAAAAGTATTAAAGAACCTATTAATATGACTAATGAAGGGTCTATATTAAGCGTTTTTTTAAATATTACTCCTAGTCCACTCACACCGTAAACTATTTCGTTTGGAAGCATAAATATATTAAATGCTAATGCTACAATTATAAGTCCTATTAGAAATGTAAATCCTCTTAATAGTTTGTCTTTACTGTATATATTTTCTACTATGTCTTCGTTTTTTATTCTTTTAAATAATTTCATTTTTAAAACCTCTTACTAAATATTCGTTTATAAAGTCGTCTATTCCACCGTCTAATACTTTTGAAACATTACTAGTTTCAAAGTTTGTTCTGTGGTCTTTTACCATTGAATAAGGGTGCATTACATAACTTCTGATTTGAGAACCAAAGTTAATGTTTGATAAGTCTCCTTTTAATTCTTTTATTTGTTTTTCTTTTTCTTCTAAAACTTGTTTATATAATCTATTTTTTAGAACTTCTAGAGCTTTTTCTTTGTTTCTAATTTGGCTTCTTTCATTTTGACATGTTACTACTAGTTTTGATGGAATGTGTGTTATTCTTACAGCGGAGTCTGTTGTATTTACTCCTTGTCCTCCACATCCACTACTTCTGTAAACATCTACTCTTATGTCATTATCATTAATCTCAATATTTATACTATTATTTTCAAATAGAGGTGAGACTGAAACTGATGCAAAAGAAGTATGTCTTCTTGAGTTAGAATCAAATGGAGAAATTCTTACTAGTCTATGTACTCCACTTTCTGCTTTTAAGTAGCCAAATGCAAATAATCCTCTTACCAGAATGACTACAGTCTTTATTCCTGCTTCATCTCCTGGCAACTCGTCTATTACTTCATATTTGTATCCTTTTTTTTCAAAATATCTTAAATACATTCTATAAAGCATACTAGCCCAGTCACAAGATTCTGTTCCTCCAGCTCCAGGGTGTATTTCTACAATTGCTCCTTCTTGATCGTAGGGTCCATCTAATAGGATTTTTACTCTCATTGTTTTTAAAGAGTAATTAATACTATCTATATTAGACTCTAATAATTTTAAAATATCTTGTTCAAATTCTATTTCTAAGAGTTTAATCATTTCTAAATTATTTATTATTTCATTTTTTATGTTCTCTGTTTTATCAATTAATTCTTTTAAATAATTTAGTTCATTTATTGTTTGTTCGCTTTCTTTTTTTAAGTTCCAAAAATCAGGCTTTTTCATTATCTCTTCAAGTTCTTTTATTCTTTTTTGTTTTGTTTCCGGGTCAAAGTGACCTCCTTAATTCGTTTATTTCTTCTAAAAGATTGTTATATATAGTTTTTATTTCATTTAATTCCATAGATAACCTCCTATTCTTCTTTCATTATATCATTTTTTGGTTTATTTAAAAAGAAAAAAAACAACTATTTGAATAATTGTTTATTTTTGATAATCACATTCACTACATTTTATAATATCTTTTTTCTTAGTTAGCATTTTATTGCATTTTGGGCAAAGTTCTCCTACGGGTAAATCCCAATATGCTGTTTTACATTTTGGATAATTATTACATCCATAGAATATTTTTCCTCTTTTGCTTTTCTTTTCTACAATCATGCCTTCGTCACAGTTTGGACATTTTACTATTTCTTTAACTTCTCTTTCTTGTGCTTTTATATATTTGCACTCAGGGAAATTACTGCATGCTGTGAATTCTCCGTATCTTCCTTTTCTAATTACTAAAGGATGGTTACAAAGAGGACAATCTTCTCCTGTGTGTTCTAATTCTTTTTTAGGCATTTTGTCTAATGCTTCTTGAACAGCTGGTTCAAATTGTTTATAAAAATCATCTAAAACTTTTGTCCATACAATAGAACCTGTTGCTATTTTATCTAAATCTGTTTCCATATTAGCGGTATATTCTACATTTATAAGATGACTAAAGTATTCTTGTAATTTGTCTGTTATTTCAAAACCTATTTCAGTTGGAATAAATCTTTTCTCAACTATATCTACATAACCTCTTGTTTTTATTGTATCCATAGTTTTAGCGTATGTACTTGGTCTTCCTATTCCTAGTTCTTCCATTTCTTTTATTAGTTTAGCTTCACTATATCTTGCTGGTGGTTTTGTAAAATGTTGTTCAGGTTTGATTTCATCTGCTATTACAACGTTTGTTTGGTAGGTATCAAAAGGTGGTAATGTTTCATCTTTAGTTTCTTCATATTCGTTATAAACTTTAAGATAACCATCAAAAGTAATTACTTGACCAGTTGCTTTAAATTGATAATTATTATTATCTAAAATAACGGTTGTATTTTCCGTTTTAGCATCTTTCATAAGAGATGCTAGTGCTCTGTAATAAATCATTTTATATAATTTATATTCATCTGGTGTTAGGAATGGTTTTATTTCTAGAGGTGTTTTATTAATGTCAGTTGGTCTTATACCTTCATGGGCGTCTTGTACATTTTCTGTTTTCTTTGATGTTTTTATATGACCTAAATATTCTTTTCCAAATTTTGTTACAATATATTTATTTGCGTCTTTTACAAATTCATCACTTAAGCGGATTGAATCTGTACGCATGTAGGTGATTAAACCAACTGTTTCATCTTCTAGTTCAATTCCTTCATATAGTTTTTGGGCTACCATCATTGTTTTTTTTGCATTCATTCCTAATTTATTTGATGCATCTTGTTGTAATGTACTTGTTGTGAATGGTGCTTTGGATTTCTTTTCTTTTTCTTTTTTCTCTACACTTTCAATATTAAATGTTTTATGAAGTTTTTTTAAAATTTCGTTTGCTTGTTCTTCATCTTTTATTTCAATATCTTTATGATCATAATTAAATAAATCGGCTTTAAAATTATTAAATATTCCTGTTATTGTCCAATATTCTTCTGTATTAAATGCTTGTATTTCTCTTTCTTTATCTACTATTAATTTAAGGGCAACACTTTGAACTCTTCCGGCACTTTTCCCGTTTGTCTTAGATCTAATTAATTTACTAAGTCTAAAGCCAATAATTCTATCTAATATTCTTCTTGTTTCTTGACTATTTACCATTTCATTGTCAATTTTTCTTGGATTTTTAAATGCTTCTATTACTGCATTTTTTGTTATTTCATTGAAGACAACACGTTCGTAGTTTTCTTCATTTAATCCTAGTACGTCAAAAAGATGCCATGAAATTGCTTCTCCTTCACGGTCTGGATCGGTTGCAAGATAAACAAAATCAGCTTTTTTAACTTCTTTTTTTAGTTCGGTTACTGTCTTCTTTTTATCTTTCATTGTTACATAATCAGGTTTAAAGTTGTTTTCAACGTCAACTCCTAAACCGTATTTTCCTTTTGTTGAAAGATCTCTTACGTGTCCTTTACTTGAAAGTACTGTATAGTCTTTTCCTAAATATTTTTCTATTGTTTTTGATTTACTTGGGGATTCTACTATTACTAAATTTTTTGACATAATCCACTTCCTTTGCTATATAGTTATACAACATAATACTTTAGTTGTCAACTTTTTTTATATATTGATAGTTTACCATTTATTTAGATATTTTTCCACACTTACTGCCCCAAATATCTATTATTTTATCATCTTTATAAATATTTATTATTTCACAGTTGTTTCCACAAAGTTCACATTCATATCCTTTTGTAACAAATTTTATATCTTTAAAGTTTAAATTATAGTTTTTTTTATTTTTTTTTGACATTACTGCAATTCCATAAGCTCCCATTAGATGTGAGTCGTCATCTACTAAAACTTTCTTTCCAAGTATTTTTTCAAAATATTTTACTACTCCTATATTTTTACTAACTCCTCCTTGAAAAACAATTGGTTCTTCGATATTCTTACCTTTTGCTACATTATTTAGATAGTTAATAACAATACTTCTACATAGTCCTGCTACAATATCTTCTGTATTGTATCCTAATTGTGCTTTATGAACTAAATCTGATTCTGCGAATACTGTACATCTTGCAGCTATTTTTACTGGATTTTTAGATTTTAGTGCTAAATCTCCGAATTCTTTTATATCTATGTTTAATCTTTTTGCTTGGCTAGATAAAAAAGAGCCTGTCCCAGCGGCACACAGTGTATTCATGGCATAGTCTTTTATGATTCCATTTTCTATTAAAATAATTTTGGAGTCTTGTCCACCTATTTCTAATATTGTTTTTACATCTTTATATTTTGTCATAGCCCCTACTCCATGTGCTGTTATTTCATTTTTTATAACGTTTGCATCTAACATTATACCAATTAAATTTCTTGCACTTCCTGTTGTTCCTATACCTTTTATATTATAACCTTTTATAGAGTCTATCATACCTTTAACTGCTTCTACAGGGTTTCCATTAGTCCAAATATAGTCTTTATAAACTATTTTATTATCTTGATCAATTACTACGCATTTGGTTGAAATTGAACCTATATCAATTCCTAAAAAGTGTTCAGACATTTGTTTTCCTCATTTCTATTAAATCTATCAAGGCTTCAATTCTTGTTATTATTCCAGTTTCACTTGTATTGGTATCAAAGGAAAGCATAACTAAAGGTATATTGAAGTCTTTACATATTTTAGAAATTATTGGCATTGCTGCTATTTCTGGTGTACAAAAAGATGATTTTATGTGAATTATGGCATCATACTGTTCTTTACAATATTTTTCTGTAAGACAAATGTTGTCACTAGCGTCTGAGCCCATCATGGAGTCAATGTAACTACTTTTTTTTATCATTTTTTTTATTCTTTTTTTCTTTTTAAAGAGTAAATATGTTGCGTTAGTATTTCTAGTAATTGATACTCCTTTTTCAAGTAATAATTTTTCTAGATTGAAGTTGGAATAAGGTTCCATTAAGGTATATAGTTCTCCTATTATTGCTATTTTAATTTTCTTTTTTTGTGGTTTAATTTCTTTTTTCATTTTTCTTGTTTTAATATTAAAATTTATTATACTTTTTTCATCTTTTATTTTGTTTAAATAATTTTCATATTTTTTTTCTAATTCTTTTGTATAATTTTGTCTAATTTTATTTTCTATTTCATCCATTTTTTTCATTATTTGAATTGAAAGAAATAAGTAATAAAATGTTTTAAATATATTTTTATGGTCAAAATTTTTATATTCATTTTTGATTTTCTTATAGTCGAATTTTCCTTTTGAAATTAAATTTATTATTTTTGTTTTATATCCTTGATTTTTTAATATTTCTTGTTGAAGTTCAAAATAATAACCATATTTACAACCTCCTCCTAGTTGGAGTGCTATGTCTGGTTCTACTTCTAGAAAACTACCTAAAGTATATTTAAAGGGTGTACAAATATAGTCAGGACTATATTTAGTTCCTAATTCTATTGTTTTATGTGTTATTCTTGGGGGTACAATTATTTCACAATTTAAAATGTTGGATAATAATATGTTAACAGGAATATAATAGTTGGCTATATGGGGAAAAGATACTTTAACCATTGATATCTATAAAACTTTCTAGTCTTGTTATTATTCCTGTTATTGAGTTTAAATCATCTACTACTATATTAAGTATTGGCGATTTTACCTTGTTTTTAATAAATTCATTTACTAATAAGTCGTTATTGCAGGGGAATGTTGATATTGTTATTATTCCATTTACTAATTGGTCTGATAAGGCTATTGCGCCTATATATTTTTTATTTTCTTTCCAGTAAAGGTTAGTTGTATATTTTTTGGATGCGGTTATTGTTTTTTCAGTATCAAACATATCACTGTATATTATTTGATAGTTTTCTTTTTTTAGATAATTTACAATTTCTGTTGTTAGGTATGAATCATGAATATTATATGAATGACCCGCTATTAACATTTTCTTTTTTTCATCATAAAGTTTATTTGTATTTTTTATGATGTTGTCTTTTTTTTCTTTTGAACTTTTTACTCTTGCTTTTAAGTATGCATTTTTCACATCTTTTATATTTTTGTCTTTAAATATTTTTAAACATTCTTTATAAATTGTTTTATAATTTATTTGATCAATATTTATATTTATTATATTTAGGTTTGTTTTATTTTTTATTAGTTCTTTTATGGCTAGATAGTTTGTACAACCTTGATTGTTTAATCCTGTATTATTATTTGTTATGACAATTATATAGTCACATTTAGTCTGTAACCACATAATGTGACCCATAAATATTTTTAATGATGTACACATTTCATCGTTTGATACTAACTCTCCTAAGGTATATATTTCTTTGTTTGTTTCAGGACTAGTTATTACTTCATAATTTAATTCTTCTAAAAATTCTTTTAAAAAAGTGCCTTCATCATAAAAAAATAAAGACCTGGGTAAACCTATTTTAGTTTTTTCCATTTCATCACCTAAATTATTATATTATTATTTTAGTTTTTTATTACTTTACTTTGCTATTTTTGATATAATTAGATATAGACAAATTATTTTATTGAGGAGTGTGTTTATGTTATTAAGAGATATCGATGAAAATGAATTTAAAAGTTTTACTGAGGCATATCCTTTTAGTTCAATTTTTCAAACAGTTGAGTATGCTAATGTAATGAAATATGAAGGATACACAGTAATATATGTTGGTGCCTTTCAAAATAATAATATGATTGCTGGTGCAATGATTTTGGTTAAAAAAATACGTGGTTTTTTATATGCGTATTGTCCTAGGGGTTTCTTAATTGATTATTGCAATAACTCTTTGATGGCTGATTTTACAAAAATGCTAAAGAAGTTTTTAGGAAAAAAAGATATTGTGGCTGTAAAATTATGTCCTATTATTGTTAAAGATATCTACAATAGTGATGGAAAGGTTATTGGAAATAATCCAAATTATAATGCTATTTTTAATAATTTACAAACATTAGGATATTATCACTTTGGATATAATAGTTTTTTTGAAGCATACAAACCTCGTTTTGAAGCGATGATTGATATATCACAAAATTATACTGATTTATTTAAGAATATTAAAAATGAGTATAAAACCAAAATAAGAAGTGCAGAATCTAATGGAATTAAAATTTATAAAGCAGATATTAATGAAATAAGTTTTATATATGACCAGGTTAAAGGTAAAACAAAAAAGAATATTAATTTCATAGAAAACTCTTTTAAATATATGGGTAATAGTAATAAAATCGATTATTACTATGCAAAACTTGACACTGAAATTTATTTAAAATTAACTAAAAAAAGGTTTGAAGAACAAGATGTTTTAGTAAATAGTATAAATGAATCTATTTTGAGAAAGAAAGAATCCTCTACTAAAACTATTAATAAAAAAATTGAGGCTGATAATACTCTTTCACTATATAAACTAAAATTAATTGAAGCTACTAATTTAATGAGAGAATATCCTACTGGTTTAGTCGTATCAACAGTAATTGTAACGAAACACAGAAGTGAGGTATTTTTATATCTTGATGGTTATGAAAAAAAATATAAAAATCTTAATGCTAAGCATTTATTAATGTGGAAAATGATTGAAAAATATTCTAACCTTGGATTTAAAAGATTTAATTTAGGTGGTGTAACTGACGTTAGATTAAAAAGTGAAAAATATGATGGATTAAATAATTTTAAAACTAACTTTAATAGCAGTATTATGGAGTATATTGGTGATTTAGAATTAATTACTAATAAACCTTTATATTTCTTATTTAAACAAAGGGTAAAAGGATCTGATTTAAAAGGCAATTAATTGCTTTTTTTTTGAAAAAAAAAGAACACTTATTAAAAGTGATCTTTTTAATTAAATATAATTATTTAACGATTTCAGAAATATTTCCTGAACCAACGGTTCTACCACCTTCACGAATTGAGAACTTAGTTCCATTTTCGATAGCGATAGGAGCGATTAATTCAACAGTCATTTCTACATTGTCTCCAGGCATAACCATTTCTACACCTTCTGGAAGTTCAATAACTCCAGTAACATCTGTAGTTCTGAAATAGAATTGTGGACGGTAGTTTGAGAAGAATGGAGTATGACGTCCGCCTTCTTCTTTACTTAAAACATAAACTTGTGCTTTAAATTTTGTATGTGGAGTAACTGTACCTGGTTTAGCAAGTACTTGTCCTCTTTCAACATCATCACGAGATACACCACGTAATAAAACTCCAGCGTTGTCTCCTGATTCAGCATAGTCTAATTGTTTACGGAACATTTCGATTCCTGTTACAACTACTTTTTTAGTGTCTTTAATTCCAACGATTTCTACTTCATCGTTTAATTTTAATTGTCCTCTTTCAACACGACCTGTAACAACAGTTCCACGTCCTGTGATTGTGAAAACATCTTCGATTGGCATTAAGAAAGGTTTATCTAAATCATGAACTGGAGTTTCAATCCAAGTATCTACTGCGTTCATTAATTCTTCAATTTTACCTGTCCAAGCTGCATCTCCTTCAAGAGCCTTTAATGCTGATCCACGAATAATTGGAGTGTTGTCTCCGTCGTATCCGTATTCAGTTAACAACTCACGAATTTCCATTTCAACTAGTTCAAGTAATTCTTCATCATCAACCATATCACATTTGTTCATGAAAACAACCATGCGAGGTACACCAACTTGACGTGATAATAAGATATGTTCACGAGTTTGTGCCATAGGTCCATCTGTTGAAGCTATAACTAAGATAGCACCATCCATTTGAGCAGCACCAGTGATCATATTTTTTACGTAGTCAGCATGTCCTGGACAGTCTACGTGTGCGTAGTGTCTTGTTTCTGTGTTGTATTCGATATGTGAAGTGTTGATTGTGATTCCACGTTCTCTTTCTTCTGGAGCCTTATCGATATTTGCGAAATCTACTTTTTCATTTCCGTATTTTCCTGCTAATACAGCAGAAATTGCAGCTGTTAAAGTAGTTTTACCATGGTCAACATGTCCAATTGTACCAATGTTAACATGGGTTTTTGAACGGTCAAATTTTTGTTTTGCCATTTTAAATTCCTCCTCTTATACTTACAATTTATATTTTATAATATAAACAATTTTTTTTCAATACCTTTTAGTATTAATTAGTTATTTCCACCATTTTTTTTAACTATTTCTTCAGTTATATTTCTTGGTGTTTCTTCATAATGGTCGAAAACCATTGTAAAGTTTCCACGTCCTTGTGTGTTTGAACGTAAACTTGTTGCGTATCCAAACATTTCTGCAAGTGGTACCATAGCATCAATTGCAAGGGCATTTCCTCTTGATTCTTGACCAAGTGGACGTCCACGACGTGAAGTAATGTCTCCCATTACGTTTCCTAGATATTCATCTGGTACAACTACTTGTACTTTCATGATTGGTTCTAGTAAAACTGGTTTACATTTTTTTGCTGCTTCTTTTAAAGCGAAGCTAGCTGCTATCTTAAATGACATTTCATTTGAGTCAACGTCATGATAAGATCCATCAAATAATGTAGCTTTTACATCTACTAATGGATATCCAGCAAGAACACCAGTTTTCATAGCGTCTTGTAATCCTTTGTCAGTTACTGGTATATATTCTCGAGGAACTGTACCACCAACAACTGCGTCAACGAATTCATATCCTTTATCTTTATTAGGTTCAAATTTAACCCAAACATGTCCGTATTGTCCACGTCCACCTGATTGTTTAACATACTTTCCTTCACATTCAGCTGCTGCTGTAAATGTTTCACGGTATGAAACTTGTGGTTTTCCTATGTTAGCATCAACATTAAACTCTCTTCTCATTCTGTCAACGATGATATCAAGGTGAAGTTCACCCATACCAGCGATAACAGTTTGACCTGTTTCATGATTAGTACTAGCGCGGAAAGTTGGATCTTCTTCTGCTAATTTTTGTAATGCTATACCCATTTTATCTTGATCAGCTTTTGATTTTGGTTCAACTGCTAATTCGATAACTGGTTCTGGGAATTCCATTGCTTCAAGGATACATGGATTTTTTTCATCACAAAGTGTATCTCCTGTAGTAGTGTTTTTTAATCCAACTGCTGCTGCAATATCTCCTGTATATACTTCTGTAATTTCAGTTCTATTGTTTGCATGCATTTGTAAAACACGACCGATTCTTTCTTTAGAATTCTTAGTAGCATTTAATATATATGAACCACTATTTAACACTCCAGAGTAAACTCTAAAGAATGTTAATCTACCAACAAATGGGTCAGTCATTACTTTAAAAGCTAATGCTGCGAATGGTTCTTTATCAGATGGATGTCTAAGTATCTCATTTCCATCTAAATCTGTACCTTTTATAGATTCAACATCTAGAGGAGATGGTAGATAATCAACTACTGCATCTAATAATAATTTTACTCCAGTATTTCCTAATGCTGTTCCGCATAATACTGGGAAGAATTCAACTGCTAATGTTCCTTTACGAATAGCTTTTTTAATAAGTTCAATACTTACTTCTTCGCCTTCTAAGTACTTATTCATTAGTTCATCATCAAATTCTGCAACAGCTTCAATTAATTCTGTACGTTTTTCTTGAGCTATTTCTTTTAATTCTTCAGGAATTTCAATGATTGTTGTATTTTCATCTTGTTCACCATTATAATGGTAAGCAGTCATAGTAACTAAATCAATTATTCCATTGAATTCATTTTCGGCACCGATTGGCCATTCAATAGGTTTAGCATTTACTCCTAAACGACTATCAATTGTTCCAAGACTATATTGAAAATCTGCACCCATCTTATCCATTTTATTACAAAATATCATACGAGGTACTTTGAATTCAGTAGCTTGGCGCCAAACAGTTTCGGTTTGTGGTTCTACACCAGCTTGTGCGTCTAATAGTGTTACTGCACCATCAAGTACACGAAGCGATCTAGATACTTCAACAGTAAAGTCAACGTGACCTGGAGTATCAATGATATTAAATCTATGACCTTTCCAGAATGCAGTTGTAGCTGCTGAAGTTATTGTTATACCACGTTCTTGTTCTTGAGCCATCCAGTCCATTTGAGCAGCACCATCATGTGTTTCTCCAATTTTGTGGATTTTTCCAGTATGGTATAGAACACGTTCAGTACAAGTAGTTTTACCTGCATCGATATGTGCCATGATACCAATATTACGAGTTTTATCTAAAGTATATTCTCGAGCCATAATTGTATCCTTTCCTAGATACTACCAACGGTAATGAGCAAATGCTTTGTTAGCTTCAGCCATACGATGTGTATCTTCACGTTTTTTACAAGCTGCACCAACACCATTTGATGCATCTATTAATTCATTGGCTAAATTTTCAGCCATTGTATGACCACCTCTTAAACGAGCATAATTTACTAACCATCTTAATGCTAAAGCTTCACTACGTTCAGGTCTAACTTCAATAGGTACTTGATAGTTAGCTCCACCTACACGGCGTGATTTAACTTCAAGAGCAGGTCTTAAATTTTCTAATGCTTTTTCATAAACAGCCATTGGTTCTTCATTTGTTTTTTCTTTTATGATATCAAATGCATCATAAAGAATTGTTTGAGCTACTCCTTTTTTCCCATCAAGCATCAATCTATTTACTAATTTAGTAACGATTTTTGAACTATAAATTGGATCTGGAAGTACATCTCTTTTAACTGCACGTCTTTTACGCATATATATTCCTCCTTTCAGTTTATGATTTAATTTTTAATTATTTTTTGTTTTTTGGTCTTTTTGCACCATACTTAGAACGACCTTGACGACGTTTTTCAACACCGGCAGTATCCATTGTTCCACGTACTATATGGTAACGAACACCGATTAAGTCTTTTACACGTCCACCACGTAATAAAACTACGCTATGTTCTTGTAAATTATGTCCTTCTCCTGGGATGTAAGCTGTAACTTCCATTCCATTACTTAATCTAACACGAGCATATTTTCTTAATGCTGAGTTTGGTTTTTTTGGAGCCATAGTACCAACACGAGTACAAACACCACGTTTTTGTGGGGCATTTTGATTAGTTTGTTTTTTAAGTTTACTATTATATCCAATTCCTAAAACTGGAGATTTACTTTTTCTCGATTTATCAGTTCTATGTTTTCTTACTAATTGATTTATTGTAGGCATTTCTAGTCCTCCTCTCTTTACACACATCCTGGTGTTTCATTTTCACTCTAATTAAAGATTTGCCGAAGCAAACCTCTCGAATTGAATGCAAATATATATTAACATTTTATAATATCAAAGTCAACAGTTTTTTTTAATTTTTTTTTGGCGTTTACGAAATATTTTTTTTATAAAAAACATTATAAACTAATGTATCTATTCTGCATATTTTGAATTATATCCAATTGTTTTATAATTGTTTCCACACATTAAATAACCTTTATAGATAATTAGGTCTTTTGTATTAATTATTTTTGCATATCCTAAACAATAAACAGCTGGATTAGTTAAATCTTTTAATGGTTCTATAAATCCCTTTTCTTTTAATGTATCCAAGTTTACATAAATTGCTTTGTCTTCTTCTATTTTAAATTGAAGTGCTTCAATATATGATTTTGAAGAATCCGCTATTTTTATTTCCATTTCTTCATAAGAAGAAAATTCGTTTGTTTCTTTTTTTGGAACTACTATTGACGATGATGTTAAAAACTTTTTATAAACATTTTTATAATTAGCATATTTTAAGTTTCTATCAAATAGGCCACTTATTGAAGTTACAAATACATTGAAAAAATATATAACTACAATAGTTAAAATGGCAAATGCTAGAATTTGTGGGATCCCAAATCCTTTGTTGTTCATGTTCTTCACTCCTTAAAATAGATTAATTTCTTTTATTTCGTCTTTAAATCTGTATAATTTTGCAGGTCTTCCGTTACAGCCGATGTTCTTTTCATTTGTGTCTTCTATTAAATCTAAACTTATGAATTTTTTTCTAAAGTTTCTTCTATCTAATTCTTTTCCTAAGATTTGTTCGTATACTCTTTGAAGTTCTGGCAAAGTGAAGTCACTTGGGAATAATGATTTTAAAACATTACTGTTTATTATTTTTTTCTTTAAAAACTCTATATTTTTTGTTATTACTTCTTCATGATCGTATCCCATTTTAGGTACTTCATCAATTGAAAATAATTCAAATTCATTAGTTTTAATTAAATCATTTTTCATTTCTACACTTTTGCTATCAATTAATCCGATAAAAGTTGTTGCAATAATTCTATCTTCAATATTTCTGTTTAAGTTACTGAAGGTAAAACATTGTTCTATATATACATTATTAAGTCCAGTATTATTTAGAATTACATTCTCAATATTTTCTTCTATTGTTTCTGTATTTTTTAGAAAGTTTCCTGGTAATGTCCAATATCCTTTGAATGGATCATTTTTCTTTCTTGACAAAAGAACTTTTAGTTCTCCTTTATCAATTGTAAATATACTAATTAATGTTTCTAAAATATTATTATTTTCTTTTGTTAAAGTACACATAATTCATACTCCTTCTTTGCGTTTTAATTACACGGCACTTATTATAAGTTAAAATTATTATTTTGTCAAATGCAAGGTAAATAAAAAAAATCCCTATTTAGGATTCTTTTTTTATAATAAAATATTTGCATTCGTAGGCACAATAATTTTTTATATAATCTTTTACATTTTTAAAATTGTTTGATTGATTAAATCTTTGATTTGTATTTATACAAAATCCTTTTAGTCTTAGTTTTCCATAAGACCAGTCACCTAAAATGTAATCATATTCTTCGTAATAATCTGTAATTAGTTTTTCGGCTTCTTTTTGATCAAAGCCATTTTTAAAATCTTCTATTAGTTCGTATTCTACATTATTTATATTTATTTTTTTCATTTTACCATCCTGTTGAAATACTTTTGTATTTTTCTATATTTGAGCTACTGTTCCAAGTTATAAATCCACCAGTTAATCCTCCATCTTTAAGACCTGTTATTTGTGCTTTAATTTCTTCTGGACCGTATGTGTTATATGGTGGTTTTATTGCATTGTATGCTTGAATCCATGTTCTTGCTACTGCTGGAGTTGGTATTTCTTTTTGACGATTACTAGCTTCGAGTGCCCATTTACTAAATAGGATATAAGGTTTTGTCCATGGTGTTGCTAATCCATATTGACCAGCGTCAAAATGATCTGGATATGGCATTGCACTTATAGCGTCAACTACGTTTGATATAGCGGGCCAGTATTGACCGTATGCTGTAATATATGTATTAGATGATTCTCCGAATACATCTACAGATACATAAGCTCCTGCATTATGAATTTCGTCAGTAGCATACATCATAAATGTTTGTAATGCTTGTGCTTTTGTTTCTTTAAATTTATTTTTCATATCTACTAAGCCATTAACTTCTATTGTATAACTTCTATCAGGAAATCTCATGTAATCAAATTGAATTTCATTAAATCCAAATTCTTTAACTGCTTCGACTGCTAGTTTTGTGTTATATTCCCAAACTGTTCTAACGAAAGGACTTGGCCAGTAAGAACCATTATGTAAGAATGGTTTACCACTACTTGTGCTTGTAATGGCGTCTTCTGGATGGTCGGTTATATAATAACTATCTTTAAAAGTTGTTATTCTTCCTATTACATAAAATCCTGCGTCTTTTAGTTTTTTAATTGCGTTTCCAAAGTTTTCTTTGGTGTTAGCAGCTTTATTGAAACTTGTACTTGAATATTTTTCCATTACTGCTGATGGGTATGCGGGAACAGTATTTTCTTTTACATCTACTACAAAAGAGTTTATTCCTGTATTTTTTGCTAGTTCTATATAAGCGTCTACATTATTTAAAACACCACAGTTTAAATAAAGTGTTTTTGCATCTGCTAGGAATTTATTTTTTGGGAAATTTGGTTTGGGGTTTGGATAATAATCTAAGTTATCTCCACTTCCTCCTCCAAGTGTATCAGTTCTTGCAGCATGAATTTGATATAATCCTGCTTCATCATAATGTTTATTTGCTTCTTCTTGTGAAAACACTATGTATTTTGAGTATAAGAAAGATTCATGGTCTCCATCTTTGATTTTGTACATTCTTACACTACCATCTTTATTTAATGAGTCAAATCCAGTTATATCTATTTTAGTTCCTTTTGTAAGATAACTATCAATATCTATCTCTGTTGATGTTTTATATGTTGTTAAGTTTGTTCTTACGAATCCTGTTTTTTCCATTACTGTTTCATTTAATAATTTTACTAAATTTGTTGGTTTAACCAAATAAAATTTTTTATCTAATTGTATCTTTTTATAGATTATAGGGTCTTTTCCTTCTTCTTCTTTTTTTATATCCTTATCATATAAAACTATTTTTGTGCCTCGCACTTGTTCTTTTACTTCTTTAAATGTTTCAACATCATATAGTTTTACTGTTAATGCATCTGATGCAAGGTACATGTCTTTTTTAACAATAACTAAAGTCTTTTTTAAAATTTTAGGTACTAAAAAAAGGGATGTAATACCTATTACAATTAATAAAAATAGTAGACCGAATTTTTTGATTCTAAATTTCTTTTTTTTTGTCATTTCTTGACACCTCTAGTATAAGTATAGCACAATTTTATTTTCTATTCTACAGGTATCGTTAATGTTTCTGAACTATTTTGAGTACCATAAAAGTTTGGTGGTATTTCTCCTTGAATCATCTTAATTATTAGGGGTACTTCGTTTGTTACCTCTACTTCTTTTGATTTAAAGGGTAATATTATTTTTTCTACTAATTTAAGTTTTATTTTTACTTCAATCATTGTATTATTTATTCCATAACTTCTAACGTTATTTTCTAAGGATGAACTAATATTTCCAATTAGACTAAATTTTATTGGTATTTTAGGACCAATATTTGAAAAAAGTGGATTATTTAAAGCTGTTCCAATGGGAACTTCATAAAATATTCCTCTTCCTAATTTTTTATTATCAAATTCATTAAATATTTCATCTTCAAAAGTTAATTTATCGATTTCTCCTTTTTCAATATATTTTAAATTTCTTTGAATATTTGTGGAGACATTTAGTAAGATTTTGTTAACAACTATTGAGTCAAATTGAATTGTTTCTATTTTGTTGTTGTCTTTTTTTGTTATTTTAAATAAGTCATTTATGTTTAATTCATCTAATTGTTTTTTGGTAAGGGATTTACTTACTACGACTGTTGCTAATTTCTTTGCTTCTATTTCACCGTAGGACATCAGATAGGGTTCAATTTCTTTTCCGATTTTTTTTATGGATAAATAAACTGCAAAAATTAGAAAGATGATTATTACAATTATTGTATCAATTTTACTTAATTTTATTCTTTTCTTTATTTTTAAATGTAATTTACTTTTCATATTAAATTGTATGAAAAAAAGTGTACATTATACAAATATACACTTATTTTTTTCTAATATATTACTATTAGTCTTTAATTTCATGAATTTATCTATTAATATAACTTCATTACTTTTTAAACTTTTTTGAACATCAATTATTTTTTGGTTTCTAGAGCCTCTATAATAAAGGTCTAAACTTAATTCTTCCAGTCTGAATTTACCATCAACTAAAACGTCAACATTTTTTAATAATTCCATTATGTCTTCATTTTTTTTTGACATTTCGATAAGTTCTTTAAATTCAAATCCTGTATAAGCCCAAACATCTTTTCCAAGTGATTTAACATATGATGCAATCTCTTTAACTGAGGATGATTGCATAAATGGATCTCCACCAGATAAAGTTATTCCGTCTTGATATTTCATGTTTTGTGACAATTCATCAATTAATGTTTTAGTATCAACTACATAACCTTCTTTGAAAGAATGAGTATTTGGATTATGGCATCCTAAACAATTATGTGTGCATCCTTGTGTCCAAAGTACTGCTCTCATACCTTCTCCGTCTACAATACTATCATACTGTATTGGTGCTGCTAGTCTAATATTCATTATTCACAACCGCAAGTTGAATGTTTTACACGGTCATGTTCTTCAGCACGTTTACCATTATTAAAACGGTCAACTGTTCCTACTAAATATCCTGTAATACGACGAATTCTTTCAAATCCAACTCCTTCTCCAACTTCTTTTTCTTTTTTTTCTTCTAATTTTATATCTTTCATAATTTTCTCCTTTTTTCTTTTATAATGAACCTAAATCTTTTAATTTATCTGCACTTACTGGTTCAAACGCATGTCTTCCGCATTTTGGACAAGTATCTCCAATTACTCCAACATAACCACATACTGGGTCTCTATCAACTGGATGATTAATAGCTCCGTATCCAATGCCTTCTTCTTTCATTATTCTTACTACTTTTTCAAATGCTTTTACATTAGATGCTGCATCACCATCTAACTCAATATAAGTTATATGTCCTGCATTAGTTAGTGCATGATAAGGTGCTTCTAAATGTATTTTCTTAGCGGCAGAAATATTATAGTAAACAGGAATATGGAATGAATTTGTATAATATTCTCTGTCTGTTACTCCTTTTATAACTCCATATACGGCTTTATCTATACCTGTAAATCTTCCAGATAATCCTTCTGCTGGAGTTGCAATAACACTGAAATTAAGGTTATATTTTTTTGAGTATTCATCCATTTTTTCTCTAATAAATCCTATTATTTCAATTCCTAGTTTTTGTGATTCTTCACTTTCACCATGATGTTTTCCAGTTAATGCTTTTAAACATTCTGCTAGTCCTATAAAACCAACAGTTAGAGTTCCATGTTTTAAAACTTTTCTTAGTTTATCAGTTGGTTTTAATTTTTCACTATCCATCCATAATCCTTCTCCTAATAAGAATGGAAAGTTATATATTCTTTTATTACATTGAATTTCAAATCTTTCTAGTAATTGGTCTTTTACTAATTCTAGTATGTTTTCTAAATCTTTGTAGAACTCTTCCATATTTGGTAAAGCTTTTTTATCTTTTAAAACAATACCATGTTTAATACCTAATCTTGGCAAGTTTATTGAAGTAAACGATAGATTACCTCTTCCTGCTGTTACTTCTCTATCTTTGTCAACTTGGTTACCTAACACACGTGTACGGCATCCCATGTAGGCAACTTCAGTGTTTATGTCACCTTCTTTATAATATTGTAAATTAAATGGTGAATCAATAAATGAGAAATTTGGGAATAATCTTTTTGCTGAAACTTTGCATGATAACTGTAGCAAATCGTAGTTAGGGTCACAAGGGTTATAGTTTATTCCTTCTTTTACCTTAAAGATTGAGATTGGGAATATTGGTGTCTCACTTCTTCCTAATCCAGCATCTGCTGATAAAAGATAATTTTTAGTTATCATTCTACCTTCTGGACTAGTATCTGTTCCAAAATTTATAGAAGAAAATGGTACTTGTGCTCCTGCTCTTGAATGCATAGTATTCAAATTATGAATAAATGCTTCCATAGCTTGATAAGTAATTCTATCTGTTTTACTAGTTGCTTTCTTAGATGAAAGTTCAATTATTCTTTTAACTTCAGATGAGCCTTTAGCATATTTATCAAACACTTCTAAATCAAAATTTATTGAGTTTAGTTTATCAATTTCTAAAGCAATTTTGTCAAAATTAACGAATGTAAGAAAGTCTGAATATTCAAGTAAATCAAATAATGTTTGCTTGAATTGTTTTTTATATGTTTTCAAAACTCCTGGTGCTAAATAATAGTCAAAGCATGGAATCGATTGACCACCATGTTGATCGTTTTGGTTTGCTTGAATGGCAATAGCAGCAAGTGCTCCATAAGACATTATATCGTTTGGTTCTCTTAAAAATCCGTGACCTGTAGAAAATCCATTTTTGAATAATTTACTTAAATCAATTTGACAACATGTTGTTGTTCCCATTGCCATAAAGTCCATGTCATGAATATGAATATCTCCATTATCATGTGCATCTGCAAATTTCTTTTTCATCAAGTAAGCTTTTGCAAATTCTTTTGAAACTGTGCTTCCAAATTGAAGCATTGTACCCATGGCTGTATCTCCATCTACATTAGCATTTTCTCTTTTTGCATTTTCTTCATGTGCAGATTTTAAACCTAAACTTTCAATAGTTTTAGAGAATTTATGTCTTTTTTTATCATCAAAGAATTGTTCACGAGATTGTGTTCTTCTTTCTCTATAATTTGAGAATGATTCAAATACATCTAAGTATTCATTTTTTTTAAGTTCTTCTTCAATAATATCTTGAATTGCTTCAATTTTAATTTTTTCTTCATTTTTAAAATTTTTTTCAATGTTTTTTAAAACGCAGTGAAAAACTTTTTGAATATCCTTTTCATTATATTTTGGTGTTTCGTCATCTATAGTTAGACTGTCAAATCCTTTTTTAATTGTTACAGCAATTTTTGATGCATCAAAATCAACTTTTTTTCCGTCTCTTTTTACTACATTTATAATTATTTTGTTTTCTTCATTTATTGTCATAATAGCATACCTCTTTCTAAAACAATTATACTACATCAAAAACAAAAAGCAACACTTTTTTTAAACATTTTACGAACATTTGTTTGTTATATTTCGCTATGCCTTTATTTTACAACAAAAAACGAAAAAATTAATTTTTCATTTTTCTATGATTTTCATTTTTTCAGTTTTTTTCTTTTTTTTCTTTTTTTCTTTTTATTATCAATATGCTAAATTTTGTTGATAAATAAGGTTTAAAGGTATTTTTGACACATAATAATAAATTTAATTTTTTTTGATAATTTGATTTTTTAGATTTTTTAATTTTTTAGAAATCTGTTTTTATTTCATTTTTTTTATCAACAGTTATTGTGTCACTTAATGAATTTGGACGATAAGTTATGATGTTTTGGTTTTTCAAAGTTTCGTATAAAGTAGGTGCTCCAATAAAGGTAAATAATCCTATCCAAAGACCATCTAGGTAAGTCGTGTTATAAAAAACAATTCCAAAGGGAATAGCTAACCCAAATGATGCAATCATATTAACTATCCAAATATATATTTTTTTATTAATAAAGGAAAGTTTTTTTACTTTTTGTATTAAAGCCATTACAATAAAACTTAAAGTGACACTTATCGTTAATAGTTCGATTAATTTTTGTGGGAAAATAGCATCCATAATATCACCTCACCTATCTATATGTTTTAAAAATAAATAATTGTATGTATATTACTCTAATTTTATTGAATATACTTAAGTAGGTGATCTGAATGAAAAAATTAATTGTACTATTATCATTGTTTTTAATAATTGTGCCAATTAGGTCTGTTAGTGATGTTTTAAAAATTGAAAAAAAAACTATTGCCATTACCTTTGATGATGGACCAAGTAAATACACTAAACAAATAGTTGATCTTTTTAAAGAATACAATTTTAAGGCTACATTTTTTGTGGTTGGAAGTAAAGTAGAAAAAAATGCTGAAACATTACTATATACTTATAAAAATAATAATGAAATAGGAAATCATTCTTATTCACATATATGGGCATCACATTATAAAGATAAAGTAGTATTAAATGAAATTGAAAAAACTAATGAACTTATATATAAGATAACAAAAAACAGGTGTACTTTATTTAGACCTAGTTATGGCTCTATTAATAAAAGGCTTAAGAAATTAATAAAAGAAGATATTATATTTTGGAGTTTAGATAGTAATGATTGGAAAATTAAGAACCATAAAACTATTGCTTCAAAAATAGTTAGTAAAGTTAGAGATGGGGATATAATATTAATGCATGATACTTATGAAAGGTCATACAATGCTCTAAAAATTATACTGCCTATTCTAAAGGAAATGGACTATCAAGTTGTTACTGTAAGTACTTTAAAGGAAATAAAACAGTTAAGAGAAAAAAATGAATACAAAAAAAATTGAAGAAAATTTAGAACTTCAACTTGTAGGAACTTTAGTATTTGTTGTTGCTACTTCAATATCGGCTTTTTTAATTTATAATGAAAAATATCATTTGGAAAATAATGAGTATATAGTAGATAAACAAACAGCTTATAATATACTTAAAACAAATAGAGTTATTATATTTATTCTTTTAATTGTTTTTTTATATTGTAACATTATTACAAAAGAAATTGATTTAGAAAACGGAAACAATCCAAATGATGATAAAATTAAAGCGGATAATTATGGTATTTATGCTGCTATTCTTTCTCTTTGCGCTGCAATTATAATACTTTATGTTACATTTGTCTATGGTAAAGAGGATGTTATTCAAAGTCTTGAAAATCCTAATTTATAAAAAAACTTAAAGTTTTAATTTTAAGTTGTTTCATTGGTTAAATTATATCTAACATAATTGACTCCTACTTTATAAAGATTATTTATTTCTTCATAATTACGTGGTTTATAGTTGTAAATATACATTAGACCATCTTTAATTGCTACTGGGTAAAGATTTCCTAGTCTATCTTTTAAGTAGCAATCTTTTTCTATATTATAGTATTCCTTAATATTAAATTTTGAAATCATAACTTCTTCTTTTCCGTAAACAATTACTTCTAGATTTGGATTTTTATTATATCTTTTTTTATAATTAGATATTAGTTTTTCAATTTGATCTAATTCAAGTTCATAAGATAATGTTATTTTTGATATTCCAAGGGAATGTAAAAGTGCTACTGAATAAGAATTAACTACATTAAATGAAAAATCACTGTGTGCATCTTTTTGAATGCTTCCAATTTCACCTATCATAATTGTTTCGTTATATTGTTTACAATTATTTATTACTCTTGGAATTTTCAAAATTTTTCTATCGTCATAAATTTCTTTATACAGTTCTTCATCTAAATATATAAATTCATAATTTAAGGACTTAATCTTTTTATATTGTTCTATAGTCTTAAGATAAATTGTTTTTTTATTTAACACTGGATAATCTTCTAGTTGTGGGTTCTGATATTTTTCTGTTTTTTTCTTGTTGTATGTAAGTTTTTTTTCTTTGAATTCTTCTAAGGCTCTTCTTCTTAAATCATTTATTTCTTTTATGGGAATAAATATATCTTTTTCAATATCAGTTTTAATATTTTTAAAAATATAATTTGATGAACCGGTCTTTTTTATTTGTTCGACAATTCTATTTACATCTGTAGGAGTATTTAATGGTTTTTCTGCGATTATGTTACTTTTGGTTGTTGTCTCTAATAACCCATCTGTTAAGTGTAAATAAGCGTAATCATTTTGTTTTATTTCAATTCGGCAATCTATGGGTTCATATTTTTTTCCTTCATCTATTATTTTATCAATTTTTTTATTTAATGATGAATCTAATGTTTTTAGTACTGTTGAACCTATTTTAATATTTCCTTCAAAAGGAATAGAAATTGTATCATTAGTGTTTCCTTCTGTTATTCTTATTCTATTTTTAAATAATGATGTGACTATAAATCCTGTGTCATTTTCACCAATAATTCTAATTCCATCATTAATAGAAAGTTTATGATTTAGTTTGATATAGATATGTTTATTTTTAATGTCGGTTATTTTGCCGATTTCAACTCCAAGATGGTTTGGTCTAAGTGGATTAATTAAATCATTGTTTGACGTTTTAAATAAAAATCCTTTTGTAAAAAGACGATTAAATGTCATTTTTAATTCTTCAAAATCATTTTCATCAATTTTTACGTGTCCTGTTTCAAAGTATGAATCAATTGCTTTTCGATATAACTTTACTACTAAATATACATAGGCTGGAGATTTCATTCTTCCTTCTATTTTAAAACTATCTGCTCCTGCTTGGATAAGTTTTTCTAAGTTTTCTAGTGAGCATAAATCTTTAGTGCTTAAATTGTAATCGTTTGTATTTACTTTTTTATTGTCACTAATTACATCATATTTCATTCGGCAACTTCCGGCACAGGTTCCTCGGTTTCCACTTCTAGACCCTATTAGACTGCTCATTAAGCATTGTCCTGAGTAACTAATGCATAATGCTCCATGAATAAAGATTTCTAATTCTATGTTGGTTGATTTTTTAATTTTACTTATTGTTTCATAGTCAGTTTCTCTTGCTAAAACGGCTCTTTTTAATCCCATAGCTTCTACAAATTCTGTACCTTTTTGATTGTGTATATGCATTTGTGTTGATGCGTGCATTTCTAAATCTGGAAATTCTTGTCTTATTTTATGCATCATTCCAATATCTTGTATAATTATAGCATCAACATTAACCGAGTTTAAAAATCTTATATATTCTGTGAATGTTTCTACTTCATCTTCATAAATTATAGTGTTTGTTGTTATATAAATCTTTACTCCATATATGTGAGCATAGTTTACTGCTTCAATTATTTCTTCGTTTGTAAAATTTGCAGCAAATGATCTTGCTCCAAACATATTACCACCTAGATATATTGCATCTGCTCCTGCTAAAATAGCTGCTTTTAGCGCTTTCATTGTTCCAGCTGGGGCTAGTAGTTCTGGTTTTTTCATATTGACACCTCTTCTGACATATTATATCAAAATTAGATGTTATTATCTAGTGTTCGTTTTAAAATCCCTAGGGTCACTATGAATTATATATTTGAAATATTAGAAGTATAGATACATAATTTTTACAAACTGAAAGACAAAAAATTACTTTTATAAGAATTAAATATTTTTATTCTGCTAGTAAATCATTTATATTTCTTATGCTATATCCTTTATTATTTGTATAATTACTTATTAATTCTAATTCTTTTTCTATATTTTGATTATATTTAAATATGAAGATTTTTCCGTTTTTTATTTTATTTTTAACTTCAATTAAGTAGTTATTACTAATTATTTCTTCTTTTATTGTATATAAATCATTTTTTCTACAAATATCATGTGATTTTTTATTTGTGTATAAACAAAAGTATCTTTTTCTTTCTTTTTTTATTTCAAAAGCAAGCCAAGGTGTTGAACTGTTATATACAAAGTTATAGCCTGTTATTCCATCTATTAATCTATCTGGATTATTTTCTATCCATTTACCATCTGCAAAATAAGATAAATTTGGAATGTTTAGTTTTTTTTCATTATTTTCTAGTAATATAATTATTGCAATTTCTTTATTTTTATTATTACCGTTTATAATTATTTTATCGATGTTATTTTCTAAATTATTTTTTATTTCAATTGTTTTATATTTTATATATTTTTGATCATATAATCCAACTTTTTTCATTACGTTATATGATGCTATTTCATCTACTTCTTTTCCGTTTTTCCCAGGGATTATTTCGTTTCCTGTTATTATTGCTTCAATTGGTTCTGTTTTTAATTTTTCTTCATTTTCTTTTATTTCTATCATAAGATTATCTAAGTTTTTTACAACTCTTGTTGTTCTTTCACTAAAAATAAAGGTAAATAGAAATATAATAACTATTCCTAATGTTTGAAAAAATTTCTTCATTAAATCACCTACTAAATTATATGTGATATTTATATTGTAATGAAATTAATTTTGTGGTATCCTTTAAAAGGTGAGATAATATGAAGTTATATTTAAATTTATTTTCTTGCAAATCTAAGACATAGTTGTTTTAGTGTTTTTTTTTATAACTAAAGAGGAGGAAAAATTATGAAAGAAATCGAATTGAAACATCCCTTGATTGAACACAAGTTATCTATTTTAAGAGATGAAAGTACAGGTACTAAAGAGTTTAGAGAATTAATAAGTGAGATTACTTTATTTTTATGTTATGAAGCTATGAAAGGTGCTAAACTTGAAAAAGTAAAAGTTAAGACTCCTATTGAGGAAACAGAATCTTATAAACTTTTAGAAAATAATTATGTTTTTATTCCTATTTTAAGGGCAGGACTTGGAATGGTTGATGGAATTATTAAAATGATTCCTAATGCTAAAATAGGACATATTGGTTTATATAGGAATGAAGAGACATTAGAACCTGTTAAATATTTTTATAAGGTTCCAAAAAACATTGATTCAAAGTCTGTACTATTATTAGACCCTATGCTTGCTACTGGAGGAAGTGCATGTGCCGCTATTAAATTACTCAAAGAAGAAGGTATAAAAGATATTAAATTTTTATGTATTATTGCTGTACCTGAAGGTATTGAAAGAGTAAAGAAAGAACATCCTGATGTTCAAATATACTGTGCAAAAGTGGATAAGTATTTAAATGATATTGGATATATTGTGCCTGGCTTAGGAGATGCTGGGGATAGAATATTTGGAACTAAATAAAAAGGATATAGAAAAATCTATATCTTTTTTAATTTAAATGTTTAAGTTCATCTATTACAAATAAGCCATCTTTTCTTATAAGTAAATCATCAAAATATATTTCTCCGCCTCCAAAGTCTTCTCTTTGTATTAAAACTAAGTCCCAGTGTATGGCAGAGTTGTTTCCATTTTGTGCATTATCATAACATTTTCCGGGTGTAAAATGTATACTTCCTTTTATTTTTTCATCAAATAAAATATCGCCTATAGGGTACTCTATTAGTTTATTAACCCCTATCGCAAATTCACCAATATATCTGCTTCCTTCGTCAGTATCGAAAATTTCATTTAGTGCTTTATTATCGTCATCACATGTTGCTTCAATTATTTTTCCATCTTTGAAATTTAAACTTACATTTCTAAAAACATTTCCGTTATAAGGGGAAGCTGTATTGTAAGTTATTCGACCATTTACGCTGTCTTTGACTGGTGCGGTGTATATTTCCCCGTCTGGTATGTTACATTCACCACAGCAAGGTATAGCAGGTATATTCTTTATGCTAAATGATATATCTGTGTTTGGACCTATAATTTTAACTTTATCTGTTTTTTCCATTAGTTTTTTTAAGGGTTCAAGGTCTTTGGATAACTTTTTATAGTCAAATGTCATAGCATCAAAAGCAAATTTAAAAAAATCTTCAGTTGGTATGTTTGCTTTAAAGGCATCTATTATTGATGGATAATTAAGAAGTACCCATTTCCTTTCATTTATTCTAATTTCATTTGGTTCCATAACTGTTTTTGCTAATTCTTTTTTTATTGAAGGATTTATAAGTTTATCTTCGAATTCATTTTCATTAAATCTTATTTGTATAAATGAATCATAATTTCTATTATCTTCTTCTGTATGTATTTTTATTTGTTCCATTCTTTCTTGGATTGTTCCTTTTAGTAATAAACTATTAATTTGGTTGTCTTGAAACCTTACAAAAGGTATCCCTCCTACTTTGTAAATATCTTTAATTAATTCTTTTATTAAGGGAATTGAATTATTAGTATAACTGTTTATTAATACTTTTTCATTTTTTTGTACTCTAATTGAGTAATTTACTAAAATATTGCTTAATTCTTTAATTTTGTCTTCCACTTTTATCACCTCTATTTTTATTTTATCATAATATACATAGAAAGGAGAAGAAACATGTATAGAAGTTATCAAACATATCCTAATTATGGACAAATGTATACAAATAATGATGAGCGTTTTGGTTTTCTAGGTCCTTTTATACTTGGGGGAATAGCTGGAGGTTTAGCAGCTCCATTATTTTATAATGGTGGTTATAATAATAAACCTTGTTGCTATAATAATTATTATTACCCAAATTATCCAAATTATTATTATAGACCATATTAAAAATATTAAAGAAAAATTTAGTAAAATATGATAAAATAGATATGGTGGTAGAATGAAGTATTTTTTTAAAATATTATTTTTCATATTTATCTTTATTTTAATCTTTTTTGGTTTCTATGGATACGCTATGTATTTTGGTGCAAAAGGATTTAAAGTAAAAGAATATGGAATTAATAGTACTAATATTGCAAGTGAATTTGATGGTTTAAAGATTGCTCATATTTCTGATATTCATTATGGGTTTGGAATAACTATTAAAGATATTGATAAAATAATAAATGATATAAATTTAAAAAAACCTGATTTAGTTTTACTAACAGGTGACTTGGTGGATGCTAATATAAGCAAAAAAGAATACGATGAGTTGGTTAAATCAATGAATAAACTAGATGCTAGTATTGATAAATATGCAATAGATGGAAATCACGATCATGGTTATAAAAATTGGGCTAAACTTGTAATTGATTGTGGCTTTATAAATATAAATGATTCTTATGAAGTGATATTTTCTAAAGGAAATGAATCAATTTTTCTAGCAGGTGTTAGTAATAATACTTATAGTACAAAAAAAATAACTGATAAAATGGAAACTATTTCAAATTATATGAGTAGTGAGGAGTATAAGAGTACTTATAACATTTTGTTAATGCATGAGCCTGATTTTATTGAGGATATTAATTATGAAGAGTTTGATTTAGTACTAGCGGGTCATTCGCATAATGGGCAAGTAAGAATCCCATTTATAGGGGCTTTCTATACTCCTAAATTTTCAAAAAACTATTATAATGAACATTATACTTTAAAAGATACTAATTTATATATTTCAAGTGGAATAGGGACAAGTGAGTTACCAGTTAGACTATTTAATAAACCATCATATAATTTTTATAGAATTAAAAAAACAGATCAATAGGAAATGAATAATTCATTTCCTTTTTTGATTTGTTTTATTTATACATACCATTTATTTTTTCTACTATATCTGTACTTGGATTATTTAATTCCCATTTATCTTTATTTTTTGTAAGTTCAAAATCAACTGTATAAGTTTTTTTGTCGGTTACTTTTTTTATTTCATCAATACGATATTGTGAATATTTTTTTGTTTCATCTGTTTCTTTTTCGAATTTATCTTTGTTTTCGTTGTAGTATTTTTCGATTTCCAAAATTTTTGTTGTATAGTCAATAACGTCTATTTCTGCTGTCACGGTTGCTTTGTCTCCATCAATTTCTTCGTTTTTAATTTTGTATGTCATTTTTTGATAGTTTTTTTTAATTATTTCTTTATATTCTTTTTTTTGATTTTCATTGAAATCTTTGTCATTTGTTAATACTGTGTCTAAATCTTTTATTACGTCTTCATGTAATGATTGATATTTGTTTAAATATTCTTCTACTTTTTTAGTAGGTGTATTATTTAAATCTTTTGTCATTCCACATCCTGTAATAAATAATATGGACATTAATATAATTAATATTTTTTTCATTTTTTCCTCCTTACTAATTATTGTGTGATATCATAAATAAATTATACAATATATTTAAATTTTTATTGTTTAACAAATTAATTAAATCTTTTTTTGAGTTAATTTTTATATTATCATTTGTTATTTCGTACGCTAAATACTTTAGTTTTTCAGGGTTACTTTGATTTATTTTTTCTATAATAAAATTAAATTTATTTTTTTCTTCTCTGGTGATTAGAAGAGGTTTTTCTATTTCTTTTTGTTCTTCTAATTCAATACTTATTTTTGTGTAATTTTGATAATTTTCTAAAATTTCATCTTCTTCATCTATTAATAAATCGCTTTTTTTTATAATGTTTTTTTGATCATCCAGCATAATTGCTACTACTTTTTCAGACGAACATAATAAAAAAGTATACGAGAAATCATCAGCTTTTCTTTTACAATATACTTCTGTTTGATTCTTAATTTCAGGTAGTTTATTTAATATACTAATTTTTTTTGCTTTTAATACTTCTACTATTTTTTCGTCTGGTATTGAAAAAATGGGGATTTTCTTTATATGTGATAAAATATCGTCTGTATTCCATTCATAATATTCTATAAATTCTTTATTAAAATTTAATAGTATGTCAAAAATAAAGTTTTTTTTCATTTTCTTTTCCTCCAATTAAATGAATTGCAATGGACATTAATATAATTCCTAGTGGAATAAAATATATTTCCAATTGTATACTTATAAAGTTTACAAATTCAACAAAATTATACCCTATTGTCATTAAATTTAGAAAACAAAGTAAATAAACGCATCCAACGACTGTTAAACCAAATCCTGTTAAAAATGTAAAAATTCTAAATAACATTTGATCACCTATTAATATATATTTAAAAAAAAGGTAAAGATACCTTTTATCAAAATAAAAACTCTTGCAAAGCAAGAGTTACATTCAATTTGGTGGAGAATAAGGGACTCGAACCCTTGACCCCCTGCGTGCAAGGCAGGTGCTCTAGCCAACTGAGCTAATTCCCCAAATCAGTAATGCAAGTGTATTATACCATCATATTTTAATGTTTGTCAACCTATTTTTTGATTTTTTTGAATTTTTTTGGTATGAAAAAAACAAAATATTAGTCTATTTTGTTTTGCATTTTATAGGCTTTCACAACATTGTATAACAACATTGTTATTGTCATTGGACCTACTCCTCCAGGAACTGGTGTGATATAACTTGCTTTAAGGGAAGCATTTTTAAAGTCTACATCTCCATATATTTTTCCTTCGTGCCTATTAATTCCTACATCAATAACTATTGCGTTTTCTTTTATCATATCTTCAGTTATAAATTGTTTTTTTCCTATTGCTACTACTAGAATGTCGGCTTCTTTTGTTATTTCTTTTAGATTAATGGTTTTTGAATGACATAGTGTAACTGTTGCATCTTCGTTAATAAATAAATTCGTTAATGGTTTTCCAACTAAATTACTTCTTCCAACAATTACAACTCTTTTTGAAGATATTTTGATATTATAAAATTTAAGCATTTTTATTATTCCGTTTGGTGTACATGAAATAAGTGATTCATCTTTATTAATTAGTTTTCCTGCATTCAAAAATGTTAAACCATCCACATCTTTTAAGGGGTCTACTGTATTAATAAGTTTTATTTCATTGAAACCATCTGCTACTGGTGATTGTATGAAAATGCCATTTACGGTTTTATCAGTATTTAATTTTTTGATTGTTTTAATAATTTCTTCTTCTTTAGTTTTTTCATCGTATCTTAGGCATTCAAAATCAATACCAATTGCATTTGCGGCTTTTTCTTTTCCTTTTATATAAATGTCACTTGCGTCGTTGTGTCCTATTTGAATATCAATTAATTTTGGTCTTTGTGGGAATTTTTCTATTTGTTCTTTTAATTTTTTTCTTATATTTGTACTTACTTCTTTTCCATCTAGTAAAATCATTTTCTCACCCTTTCTTAAATCGGGTATTTTTTTGTTATTTCTAATACTCTTTTTTTAAGTTCTTCTTTTTTTGTTTCGTTTCCTACATTAGATAGTGCTTCATATATAATATTACCTATTTCAATAAAGTCTTTTTCTACTAGTCCTCTTGTTGTCATAGCGGGAGATCCAAGTCTTATACCACTTGTTATAAATGGTGATTCTTGATCATACGGAATAGTGTTTTTATTTACAGTTATATTGATTTCTCCTAAAATTGTTTCTGCATCTTTTCCACTTAAATTTAGTGAATCTTTTACATCAATAAGTATTAAATGATTATCTGTTCCATTTGATATTACTTTTATTTTATTTGATTTTAAAGTTTCTGCAAGAACTTTTGCATTTTTAATTACTTGAGTTTGATACTTTAAAAATTCAGGTTGTAAAGCTTCATAAAAACATTGTGCTTTTGCTGCAATAACATGCATCAAAGGTCCACCTTGTATTCCTGGGAATATAATTTTGTTTATTTTCTTAGAAATTTCTAAGTCATTTGTTAAAATTATTCCTCCTCTTGGTCCTCTTAATGTTTTGTGTGTTGTTGATGTTACAACATCTGCATAAGGAAATGGACTTGGATGTAATCCTGTCGCTACTAATCCTGCAATATGAGCCATGTCAACCATTAAAATGGCTCCTATTTCGTCGCATATTTCTCTAAATTTCTTAAAATCTATTATTCTTGAATAAGCACTTGCACCTGCTATTATCATTTTTGGTTTTTCTTTTAATGCAAGTTCTCTTAGTTTATCATAATCTATTATTTCCGTTTCTTTTGAGACATTATAAGAAATTATTTCATATTCTAAACCACTAAAATTAATTGGATGACCGTGTGTAAGATGTCCTCCATGACTCAAATTCATACCCATAACTTTATCGTTAATATTAAGTAATGCTTTATATACCGCCATATTAGCAGAACTACCGGAATGGGGTTGTACATTAGCGTATTTGCAATTAAAAAGTTTTGTTACATATTCTATTGCTTTTTCTTCGAATATATCTATATATTCACAGCCACCATAATATCTTTTTTTAGGATATCCTTCAGCATATTTGTTTGTTAAAATACTTCCTTGTAAAGTTAAAATATCTTTTGAAACATAATTTTCAGATGCTATAAGTTCTATATTGTTTTGTTGTCTTATTTGTTCTTTTTTAAGAGCATTTTTTAATTCTTTATCCATATTATCTCTCCTTAACTTTACTAATTATATCATAAACTCCTTTAAATATATTAAAAATATGCTTTTTATTTTTAATAGGTATGATATAATAAATATAGTTAGGATGGTAGAATATATGAATAAAACAGATTTAATTAATAGTCTTGCAATTGATTTAGTAAATACAATAAGAAATATACCTTTAACAGGTGATAGAACAATGATTCAAATTGATCAAGTATTATTTTTAGATTTATATTTTAGAAATAATTTAGATATTGAACCAAAACTTTTTGACAATGTTTTACAAACTGAAGATCTAAATTATACAAAAAATAATAGTGGTATTTTTATTGAAAAGAAAACATCTGATATCGGTTTATCTTTAGTAGCATCAGATATATTAAGGCGTCTTTCAATTGAGTGTAATGTTGTAAAAGGATATATATTAGTAAATGATTTAAATGGCCACAATTTAATTCCTCATCAATGGAATGAAATTAGATTAAATAATACTTGGTATTCTTATGATTTTATGTTTAATTTAATTAGTTATAATTATAAAAATTGTGAGTATAAAAAACTTTTAAAATTTATAAAATTGCCAGTTAGTCCTATTGATTATTCTTTTGTTTCTAGTATTGGAAAAAACGTAAAAATTGATGGCAATTCTTTTAAAAATAATAATAAAGTTTTTGATTCTAGTTTGATAACTGATGATTTTTCAAAATATAAATTAATGGATAGGTTTTCTTTATTAAGTGAGTATTCTAAAGTTTTAAATTATTATAATCATATTAGTAATGAATTAAAAAGAAACATTGAATAATATTTCAATGTTTTCTTTTTAATAACTTATTTTGTCGTAATTAGCTTCTTTTGTTAAAGTTTTAGCCATAAATTTTCTTATATCTGT
>JAVWTD010000007.1:0-3964 GCA_036667875.1 Bacilli bacterium | reverse complement strand
AGGGTAGCCATGCCTGATATGTAGGAAACTTTATTAAAATCTGGAAATATTATTCCGTGTTCGCTTTCAAATCCTTCTGTAAAACATGTTATTCCTACTATTTCATCTATGTCATAATATGCAAAGGCGCCCCCTTTTCCATCCATATATAATTGAAATTCTTTTTGTATGTCTTCTTCTGTTAGTTTTTCGTAAAATGGTTTTTGTTGAAAGACTTTTATTATTTTTACAAAGTCTTCGTATATTTTTAATTGTTTTATCATTTTAATTTTCTCCTTCTAATTTTTCTATATAATTTAAATATATATTGTATAAAGTTAATAAACTTTTTTTGTTTACAAATTCATTTGGGCAATGTGCATAATCTCCTATTGGATTCATAATAATTGTAGGTATTTCTTTTTCACAAAAATAGATAGCATCTGATGTTGATTCTGTAGATATTATTTTTATTTCTTTATTTAATTCTTCTGAAGCAACATTTATGTAATTTTTTATAAGTTCATTATTAATATTTGTTTTAAAAAGAATTCCAGAACCACATATTTTGATTTCTATTTTGTCACTGATTTTTTTTATATCTTCTATTATTTCTTCTTTGCTATTTTTGCTTGTATGTCTAATATCTAGAAACATATCTGCTAAATCTGGTACTTTATTTAAAGCATCTCCTCCATTTATTGTAGATAAGTTAATTGAAGTTTTATAATCTTCTCCATTTAATGGTAATGGATATAATTTTATTATTTCATTATATACTCTATAAAGTTCTAAGATAGCATTATCTCCATTATAAGGTTGTGATGCGTGTGCTGATTTTGTTTTTGAGGTAATTTGTAATTGTAGTAGTCCTTTTTCTTCTTCTATTAAATTAAAATCTTTTCCTCCATCTGGAACTATTGCTACTCTAGCGGTATACAGTTTTAATAACTGTTCTGTGCAATAACCATCTATTTCTTCATCACTTGTGATAAATAATCCTATTTTTAAATTTGATTTTAGTTCTGTCATGATTTTTAATAGAACTGATACAGCTCCTTTCATGTCAAATACTCCTCTTCCATAGTAGTTATTTTCATCTTCTTTTAATACATATTCTTGATGTGGTACAACATCTATATGTGATGAAAATATAATGTCTAAATTTTTATCTTTTGTATTTGATAATACTATTGATAGATTATCTTTGAATGAGTACTTTTCTATCATAATATTGTTTGGCATCATATCTTCTATAAATTGAAAATCTTCTTGGAATGCTTTTTTATTTTCTTTTATAGTTTGATATGAAATTAATTTTTCTAATATTTCTTTTATTTCCATGTTATCTCTCTTTCTTTATAATGCAAAAAGACCTATGCTTATATTGCACAGGTCTATAAATATATAATTATATTAATATTTTATTCCCGCAAATACAAGCAACACTAAATCACTTGTATCTACGATTGCTCGTATACCCAAGTGTTACTTGATGCGTCTGCGGTTATTTAAAGTATTAATTGTAATCATTTTAATCATCCTTTTTTTAATTATCTTTTTGCAAAACATTTTCGCTTAAAAGCTTATATATAAGTTACATTATTTTTTTAGGTATGTCAAGACTTTTTTTAAGAAAATAAAAAAACCTTATAAAAGGCTTTAATTTTAACTGGTCGGGAAAACAGGATTTGAACCTGCAACCCCTAGCTCCCAAAGCTAGTGCACTACCAAATTGTGCTATTTCCCGTTATATGGTGCGCTCGAAGGGATTCGAACCCCTGACCTTTTGGTTCGTAGCCAAACACTCTATCCAGCTGAGCTACGAGCGCATGTATTATTATGATTTTTGATAAAAAAAATTTGATGGTGGCTTCGGACAGAATTGAACTGCCGACACGAGGATTTTCAGTCCTCTGCTCTACCGACTGAGCTACGAAGCCAATTGGCGGTCCCGACCAGGTTCGAACTGGCGATCTTCTGCGTGACAGGCAGACGTGATAACCGCTACACTACAGGACCAAATTTGGTTGCGGAAGTTGGATTTGAACCAACGACCTTTGGGTTATGAGCCCAACGAGCTACCGGACTGCTCTATTCCGCGATATAATAAATTTAATAATGGCGGAGAAAGAGGGATTCGAACCCCCGCGCCGTCTCCGACCTGCTGGTTTTCAAGACCAGTCCCTTCAACCAGGCTTGGGTATTTCTCCAAATTACCAATATTAGTTCGTCTTTTCATAAAGACAACTAGATTATAGCATATTTATTTTTTAAAAGTCAACTACATCTTTGTTTTTTTTGAATTTTCTATGGTTTTTTCATGAAAAAATAAAAACTTCGCAATATCAACAGCGAAGTTACTATCAAATTGGTGCCTAAGACCAGACTTGAACTGGTACGGAATTTAACTTCCGCAGGATTTTAAGTCCTGTGCGTCTACCGATTTCGCCACTCAGGCAAATATAAGTGGTGTCCTGTGCGAGATTCGAACTCACGACCCTTTGATTAAAAGTCAAATGCTCTACCAACTGAGCTAACAGGACAAATAATTATAAAATGGCTGCCTCGGCTAGATTCGAACTAGCGCATGCCACAGTCAAAGTGTGGTGCCTTACCGCTTGGCTACGAGGCAATAACTAGCCTTGCTGCTTCATCTAAATTTGGAAAATATAAGTGGTGGAGGGAGATGGATTTGAACCATCGAACCCGAAGGAACAGATTTACAGTCTGCCGCGTTTGGCCACTTCGCTATCCCTCCAAATTTAAATATATTAAAAAATAAAGTGGTGCCGGAAATAGGACTTGAACCCACAACCTACTGATTACAAGTCAGTTGCTCTACCAGTTGAGCTATTCCGGCACTTATGGTGGACGATGTAGGACTCGAACCTACGACCCCCTGCTTGTAAGGCAGGTGCTCTAACCAACTGAGCTAATCGTCCAAATATAAACATTCAATAAAGAAAAATAAAATTTTCTCGTTGACAAGTACAATATTACCATGTTATAAAACCCTTGTCAACGATTTTTTTAATTTTTTTTAATTTTTTCCATTTTTTCATCTATCCAAATAGGTAATTTGTATTTCAAGGTACTAAAACCTAATCTAGTTTCAATTATTTTATGTTTTGTATTATAATTTTTCTTTTTATAAGGAATATTTTTAATGCTTAGTTTTAAGTGTAAAGAATCTTCATCAACTTCTAAAATTTCAGTATAAATAATGTCTCCAATTTTTACAAAATCATTTATATCTTTTACAAATCCATGAGATACTTCAGAAATGTGTATTAATCCGCTGAAGAATTCATCTAAAGAAACAAATACTCCATATTTTTCAATACCTGTTACTGTGGCTTTTACTATTTTTCCTTTTTGATATGGTGCCAATATAATCACCTCTTACCTAAATTATAGCATAATTTATTAAAAAACTATATATAATATTTATATTTTAATAATATATAATAGTTTCTTAGAAATGGATATTTAGTTATGGATTTTAGTTGTTATTAAGTATTAAAAACAATAAAAATTACATATATATAGACTGCCTCAATTCATTATTTTACTGGTTAATTTATCTTTTTATTCGAGTTTCTTTAAAAAAACAATAATTAATCATGTACTTTAATTTCTAAATTTGTTATAATTATTTAAGAAGGTAGGTAATATAATATGAAAAAAATAAATAAAAAAGGGTTCACACTTATAGAACTTTTAGCAGTTATTCTAATTCTAGGAATCATTGCATTAATTGCAATACCAACAATAACAAAGATTCTTGATGAGTCAAAGATGGGAGCATTCTCATCTTCTACTACAGAGATTGCTAAAATAATTGAACAAGAATGCCAAGTATCAATTATTAAAAACACACAAACTGTTACTGAATACAAGTTTGAAGATGGTAAATCCATTCCATCTATTCCTGTTAAAGGACAATTGCCAGATAATGGATACGCAGTAGTAAATAAAGACT
>JAVWTD010000006.1:0-51045 GCA_036667875.1 Bacilli bacterium | reverse complement strand
ACATAATTACCACCAAGGTATTTCCCTGGGGTCACTATGTATTATATATTATTAAAACTCTTATTTTCTTTATAAAGATGGTGTTTTTACTCTTTTTCGTATTTAAGAAGAATAATGTTGCCATTTTCTTTAGTAAATGTATACTTGTAAGGGGTATATTTTTGGCTATTTATTTTATAATTATCATTTACTTCTTTAATAATATTTTCATTTTTAAATTGATAAATTAAATTTATATTACTTTTTAAATCACCTAAAGAGTTATATACATAAAATATATTATTTTTTTCTAAAACAAAAGATTTATGTTGTTTTAATATATATTTATCTTTTATTATTTGAAAATCTAGTTGGTGATTTACAATCTTAATATTATCGTTTTGTTCTAAGTAATCATTACTTTTTATATAAACATCATTAGTTTTATCATAGAAAACCATAATTTTTTTATTTTCATCAGTTGAAAGAATATCTTCATTTTTAATTGTTTCTTTCTCACCAAAAATAATTTTAGCAAAAGTATTAAATCTATTAGAACTGACTCCAATATTGAAATTAGCAGTTGATTTAAGTGAACTATAGATAACGGAAAGTTTAATTTGATTACTTAACTTTGTAGAATCTGTAAAAAAAGAATTATAATAATCAAAATTTTCTATTTGATTGTCATACATAAATGATTCTATTTTTTTACTATTCATTGTATCTATATTATTAATGATTGGATTTAATGTTTTAGGATTTTGCTTTTCTAAATAATAGTTAAATACTAAAATATAAATAGTTAATAAAGTAATAGACAAAATTATTATTTTTATTTTATTCATAATATACATCCATTAAATATAAACCATTACTAGGTGCTGTTATTCCAGATTTAGTTCTATCTTTTTTTTCTATTATTTCTATTATTTCTTTAGGATTTTTCTTTCCTAGACCAATTTCTATTAAAGATCCTACCATATTTCTTACCATATATCTTAAGAATCCATTGCCTACAAAAGAAATTTCAATAATATTATCATACTGTTCAATATTTGTATTATATATTTCTCTAACAAAATTTTCTACTTCATCATTTTTTTTCGTAAATGATGTAAAATCGTGTTCTCCTTCAAAGTACTTTATTCCTTCTAACATTGAACAAATATCTAATTTTTTATTTAATTGATAGATATAATCATATTCAATTGGATTAAATTCTCCTACATTTATTTTGTAAGTATATTTCTTTTTAACAACATTAAATCTAGCGTGAAACAAGTCGTTTACTTCTTCTATATTCTTAATAAAAATATGAGGTTTGACCATTTTATTAAGTGAATTTTTAAGTTTTTCTTTTTCTATCTTGTTTTCCATAATAAAATGAGCTTTTTGATTTATTGCATGCACTCCGGCATCTGTTCTGCCAGATGCACTTATTAATACTTTTTTATTAGAATTAATTTTTGTTAAAGCATTTTCTATTTTTTCTTGAACTGAAGCAAAATTGAGTTGTTTTTGATAGCCAAAAAACTTTGAACCATCGTATGAAAAAGTTATTAAATATTTCATATTACCACTTTCCTAACTATAATTAAAGATAAAATAATAAAATGTAAAAGAAATAAAAATGTATCAAATATTCCCCATTTATTTAATCTATAATTCGTTCTTTTTGAATTAATATTATACATTCTTACTTGCATTGATTCTGCTAAAGTATCTGCTTTTCTAACGGTTATAATAAACATTGGTATTAGCATTGCTTTTAGCGCTATAAATTTTCCAAATAATTTTGAATTATAATAATCAACACCCCTACTTGCTTGTGATTTTAATATTTTATTCCCTTGATCAATTATAGTTGGAATAAACCTTAATGCTAATGAAATTGATAAGGCCATTTTATTTATTGGAATTCCAATAAGTTTCAATGGAGACATAACTTTTTGCAATCCATAAGTTATTTCTGTTGGTGGTGTAGTTAATGTTAAAACTGTTGTATATAAGACTATACCTACTATTCTTAAAATTGAAACAATTATAGTTTGATACTCTATGTTACTCAGTAGGCAAGTAATTATTATAAATAAAATTAGTATTTTAAGACTATTAAAAGTTTTTATATAAATTCTTCTGGGAATGTGTGCAATTTCACATATTAGAATAGACAATGAAAATGTTAAAATCATTAGTTTAAGGTCGTTAGTAGAAAATATAATAATTATAAAAAACAATGTACAAATAATTTTAGAAATCGGATTCATTTTATGAACTTTAGAATCTATCGGATAATAACTTCCAAATATTATGTTATCTAACATTTCTATACACATCCTTTATTATGTCATTTATATTGTCTCTATATCCTATTTTAATACCTTTTTTTTCATAAACAAGATTAGAAAATTTAATGGCTTTAGGACAGTCTATTCCATATTCTTTTAGTTTTTTTTCGTTTTTAAATAATTCAAATTTTTCTCCTTCAAGAACAATTTTTCCATCATTTAAGACATAAACATAGTCGCTTATTTGATGTACTAATTCTATATCATGGCTTATTATGATAATGGTTTTTTTATAACGTGTTTTAAGCGTTCTTATAAGGTGTATTAGGTTCTTTTTGCTTATGCTATCTAATCCTATTGTTGGTTCATCAAGAATCACTATGCTAGGATTAAAGGCTAAAATAGATGCAATAGCAATTTTTCTTTTTTCTCCACTTGATAAGGCAAAAGGATTTCTATCCATAAAGCTTTTATCCATACCAACCATTTTTAGAGAATCTATAACTCTTTTTTTCATGTCCTTTGTTTGATACTTAAAATAAGTCATACCAAATTTTATTTCATCATAAACTGTCATATTAAAAAATTGTTCTTCTGGAAATTGAAAAACTAAACCTACATTTATTCTTAAATTATTTATATTTTTTATTTTTCTTTTACTGTTACTATCTATTATAAATTCATTTATTTTTAGTGTTCCTTTTGTGGGATAGTTTAGTGCATTTATCATTTCTACAAGAGTCGATTTTCCGCTTCCACTTTTCCCTATAATAGACGATATTTTAGATGGTTTAATATCTATATTTATGTTTTTTAAAACTTCTTTTTCTATTTTTGATTTTGGATTGTAACTGAAAAAAACTTCATCAAATTTTATTTCCATAATAAATCTACCAACTCTTCCATATCAAAAACTAAATGATCAATCAATCCATAATATTCAAGTTTTGTTGTTAATTCTACCATAAATGGAAGTTTTAATCCTAGTTTATTAAAGGTCTTTTCTTCTAAAAAAACATATTCTTTAGGTCCGTTTAAAACAATATTGCCTTTATCTATTACTACTAGGTTTTTACCATACAATATTTCGTCCATATCATGAGTTATATTAATTATTGTTATTTTGCTAATTTTATTTAATTTTTCTAATATTTTATATATTTTTTCTCTATCGATTGTATCTATCATAGTAAATGCTTCGTCAAGAATTAAAATATCAGGGTCTGTAACAAGAGCTGATGCTAGTGCCACTAACTGTTTCTCACCACCACTTAAACTATGAGGTTCTCTTTCTAAAATATCATTTATACCTATCAACTTTGATATTTTATTAATTCTTGACTTGATTTCTTTTGCTTCTATGTTCATATTTTCTAATGAAAATGCAATATCATCCATTACTGTTTCTGCTACAAATTGATCGTCTGGATTCTCAAAAACCACTCCAATTTTACTTATAATATTTTTTAAATTTTCATTATTTAATATATTATTATTTATTACTATTTCTCCTTCACAAACTAATAGTCCTAAAATTATTCTTACCAATGTGCTTTTGCCACTTCCGTTTGTCCCTATTATTGTTGTAAATGATCCTTTTTCTATTTCTAAATTAAAATCTTTAAATATTTCTTTATCTTTATAATAAAAGTTAATGTTTTTTAAACTTATTATTGAATCCATTAAATCACCTTCATTTCACATACTATTATAGTATAAATAACTTTTTTTTACAACAAAAAAGGATATGATTAAACTCTATCCTTTGAATAATAGTTTTCTTTATTTATTTGTCTTTCTCGTGCAATAGCTAGTGTTTCTTTAGGAACTGTTTTTGTTATAACAGAGCCTGCTGCTACTAATGAATTATTCATAATTTTTACTGGTGCAACAAGTGTTGAATTAGATCCTACAAAAACATCATCACCAATTTCTGTTTTGTTTTTATTAATTCCATCATAGTTTGCTGTTATTGAACCAGCTCCATAATTTACATTTGATCCTATCACGGCATCACCTATATAACTTAAATGAGGTATTTTCGTTTTTTCTCCAATAGTAGAATTTTTTATTTCAACACAAAAACCAATTTTGCAGTTTTTATCTGTTCTAGTATTATCTCTAATAAAAGCATTTGGTCCTATTTGATTATTTTCTCCAATGCATGAATTTAATATGGTTGAATTTTGAAAAATGGTAGTTCCCGATTTTATAATTGAGTTTCCTTTTATAAAAACATTAGGATATATAGTTACATTATCCTCTATTACTACTGAGGAATCAATATATGTGTTTTTTTTATCTATATAATTAATCATTATTTCTCCTTTTTCTTTTGAATGCAATATGAAATTTTAACAATTATTTTTGTTGGAATAAAGCGTACAAAAAATCTTATAATTTTCATTGAAAAACCAGGTATAATAATTAGTTTGTTTTTCTTTAAAGATTCTAGTGCATATTTTACAACATAATCACTATTTAAAGATTTTACACCAAAACTAACTCCGGCTACATCATTAAATTCTGTATTGACTGGTCCAGGACAAAGTACACTTATTTTTACGTTTTTTTTGCTTTTTTTTATTTCTTCATATACAGCACATGTCAAATTGTAAACATACGATTTTGTTGCATAATAACTTGCCATTAAAGGACCTGGTTGAAATGCTGCTGATGATGCAACATTTAATATGGAACCATTATTATTTTCTTTAAATTTCTGTAAAAATAGTTTTGTTAGTGTATGAACAGCAATAATATTTATATCTATCATCTCAAGTTCTTTGTCTAATGCAGTTTTATCAAATTCTCCATATACACCAAATCCAGCGTTATTAATCAATAAATCTATTTCTTCTTTTCTATATTTTTTAAATAGTTTTATACAGTTAGTAGGAAATGATAAGTCTAAACATACAATTTCTACTGATGTATTGAGTTCTAGCTTTATTTCTTTAAGTTTTTCTTTTCTTCTTGCTACTAATACTAAATCATATCCAAGTTCACTAAGTTGTTTGGCAAATTCTTTCCCTAAACCAGAACTAGCCCCTGTTATTATTGCTTTCATTATATCACCTATATAAATTATATAATAATTATAAAATTAATACAATAAAAAAACCTAATCAAATTAGGTTTGTTATTTAATTATTGGTTTTATAACATATGGATTGATTTTAGTTCCATCACCACTTATATAATTTATATTTCCATTTATTGTAAGAACTAAATTAACATAAGAATATGAAGATGATAATTTAGAATAAGATGTTTCTGATACTGCGAATACTTCATAAGTTGTGTCAGCATTAGCAGTTAAAGTCCAATAATTATTAAGTTTAGCTAAGTAATTGTAATTGGCACATGAATTAGATTTAATACTAAAACAATTTGGGTCTAATGAGGCTTCTAAATATTCACTAATATAAATAGAACCTGCTCCCATTATTTCTGATTTAATAGAGCATTCTATTGTCCCTGTTTTATCTAAATCGTCTTCTTTTTTCTTTCCAATACAATATTCTTTTGGAACTATTAATGATTTATTTTCTTTTGTTATATATTCCTTATCATTATATAATTCCATAATTTTATCTTTTAATCTACTTGCTTGCGTTCCTTCAAAATCATTTATTCCTGAATTATATTGTTTTTCTACATTATATCGATCATCCCATGGAGTATTGTTTTTTGAATTTTCTTGAATTAATCTTATATTTTTGTCATTATCAATTCTAAGAATACGCCATGTTTCATCAGCAAATGTTACATAATTGTCAACATTCTCTCCTCTATAAACATAGTATGGTGCTTCTGATTCAATTTTATATATACCTGATTCTCCTGTTACAATATTTTCTTCTTTTAAAATCTCATCAACTAATAATTTATATTTATAATCTTTTTTACAATCTAGTTTTGGAGAGTAACTATAGTCATCTAAATTTTTAAAAACAAGAACTGAACCAGTACACATAACCCCTTTTCTTGTATACTTGCTTAAATCTTTCATTAAGCCTTCAGCCGCAAGGTCACTTGTCTTTATTTCTATTGTTCCGTAAATGCCTTTTTCTAATATTTCTTTATGATCGCTAACATATTCTTTTGTAGCTCTAATCATTACATTTTCTATTTTAGGAAATGATAACACTTGTCCTACAAATAATGTATATAATCCAAAGAAAATAATGATTGCAATAAAAGCTCCTATCACTATTGCTAGTAATTTTAAGAGTCCTTTTGTTTTATCATCTAAATTTTTAAAATCTATTTTTTTAAATTCCATACTAGACCTCCCGTTAATACCATAATTATATCATATCTAAGGAAAAAAATAAAATAAAAAGATGCTTATTTAGCATCTTCCTCAACTAACTCTAATATAACCATAAGAGCGTCATCACCACGACGTTCTGTAAGTTTTAAAATTCTAGTATAGCCACCTTCTCTTTTTGCAAAACGTACTGCTAAGTCATTAAATACTTTCTTAACAGCTTCATTATCATTTTGTAAGAAAGCTAAAGCTTTTCTTCTTGCTACTAAAGATCCATCTTTACCATAAGAAATCATTTTGTCAACGAATTTACGAGCTTCTTTAGCTCTTGTTTCAGTTGTTTCTATTCTTTCATTCATGATCATATCTTTAGTTAAATTAGCAAGCATACTTCTTCTATGTTTATTGTCTACTCCTAATTTTCTATAAGCCATAATATATTCCTCCTAACTACTAGTCTTCTTCACGAAACTTAAGACCCATATCTTTAATTTTGTCAATAACTTCTTTTAAAGATTTTTTTCCTAAATTACGGATTTTCATCATTTCAAGTTCTGATTTTTCTACTAAATCACCTAAAGTATTGATATTAGCTCTTTTTAAACAATTAAAAGCTCTAACTGAGAAATCTAAATCATCTATTGATGTTTCTAGTTTTTTAAGTTTACTATCTTCTTGTTTAGCAGACATTATTCCTGTAGTATCAGCTAATTCGCTTAAATCAGATACAATTTTTAAATGTTCAATTAAGATTTTTGCGCCTAAAGACATTGATTCTTCAGGTTTAATTGATCCGTTTGTATAAACATTCATAACTAATTTATCATAGTTTGCATCTTGTCCAACACGTGCTGTTTCTACTTCATAACTAATTCTTTCAATTGGTGAATATAAAGCATCTATTGGAATAAAACCAATCTTTGCATTTTCAACAAATCGTTTATTTTCATTAGCTGGAACATAACCGCGACCTCTGGCTACGATCATTTCCATGTCAAGTTTACCACCTTTTGCTAATGTTGCGATTACTTGATTAGGATTTGCAATTTCTACGTCAGAATCACATTTTATGCTTCCTGCAGTTACAATTCCTTCTTTGTCAGCGTGTAAATGAATAGTTTTAATTCCATCAGAATTAATATCTCTTTTAATTACAACACTTTTTAAGTTTAAAACAATAGTTGTTACATCTTCTACAACACCATCGATTGTTTGAAATTCATGCATTACTCCATCAATTTTAACTGCTACGATAGCACTACCTGGCATATTAGATAACATTACTCTTCTAAGAGCGTTACCAATGGTTGTCCCAAAACCTCTTTCCAAAGGTTCTAATTCAAATTTTCCATAATTATTATTTTCAACATAATCAGTAATCTTAAATACTGGTTTTTCAAAGTTTAACACTATTCTTCACTCCTTTTCTTTTATCCACGTGGACGTTTTGGTGGACGACATCCGTTATGTGGGATAGGCGTTACATCAGAAATTGAAGCAATTTCTAAACCTGCAGTTTGTAATGAACGGATAGCTGTTTCTCTACCTGATCCTAAACCTTTTACAAATACTTCAACTTTTTTCATACCCATGTCTACCGCAGCTTTTCCTGCAGCTTCTGCTGACATTCCTGCAGCAAAAGGAGTAGATTTTTTACTTCCTTTAAATCCTAAAGTACCGGCAGAAGCCCAACTTATAGCATTACCTTCACTATCACTAATTGTAACGATAGTATTATTGAAAGTTGAATGAATAAAAGCTCTTCCTTCTGGTACATTCTTTTTAACTTTACGTTTTCTTGGTTTATAAGCCATTTTATATAACCTCCTTATTATTTAGTTACAATTATTTTTTCTTATTTGCAACTGTTTTTCCTTTACCTTTACGAGTTCTAGCATTTCTACTAGTTCTTTGTCCTCTTACTGGAAGTCCTTTTTTATGTCTTGAACCTTCATAAGAATTAATTTCCATTTTTGTTTTAATATTCATACTAACTTCGCGACGTAAGTCTCCTTCAGTTATGTATTTACTAACTTCTTCACGGATTCTTGCTAATTCATCATTATCAAGATCTCCAGCTTTTTTATTGAAATCTACTTTAGCATCTTTTAGAATTGTTTGAGATAAATTTCTTCCAATCCCAAAGATATATGTTAAAGCTATCTCAGCTCTTTTATTGTTTGGTACATCTACACCTTTAATACGTGCCATTCAAACACCTCCTATTAACCTTGTCTTTGATTATGTTTTGTATTAACACATCTAACTTCTATTCTTCCGTTACGTCTTACTATTTTACATTTGTCGCATATTTTTTTAACTGATGCTCTTACTTTCATATCTATTCCTCCTACTATTATTTTCGGTAAGTTATGCGCCCACGTGTTAAATCATATGGTGAAAGTTCAACTGTTACTGTATCACCTGATAAGATGCGAATGTAATTCATTCGGATTTTACCAGAAACGTGAGCTTCTACAGTATGTTTATTCTCTAATTCTACCTTGAAAATACCTCCAGGCTTTACTTCAATAACTTTTCCTTGTACTTCGATTGTATCTGTTTTAGCCATAAAATCACCTCTTTGTTAAAATTTTATAACCTATTTTAGATTATAATTTCAGCATATTACAAATTGCACAATTAATATTTTAATAATATTATTAGCGTGCATCAATATCTATAGATATTATATCACCAATTATAGTTTTGGTCATTTGAATCCTAGTAAATTACTACCAGGAATTCATTATAACCTTAAAATTGGAGTTGCATTTTGACTTAATAGTCTTTGCCTTGTGATAAAACAATAATATTTTATCACAGATTACTAACATTTGTTAGATTTTGATGCTATTATAGTGAGCTAACTATAATATTTTCTATTTGTTTAAAAGTATTTTCTTTTCCTAAATCACTATTAACATGATATAGAACATTCTTATTTTCATAATAATTTATTAGTGGTTTTGTTTTCTCAAGATAAGTATCAAATCTTTTTACAAAAGTTTCTTCATTATCATCAGATCTTTTAGTCAATTTACTTCCACATTTGTCACAAATACCAGTTATTTTAGAATTTGCTTCTTTAATATTTTCGTTAAATACACTACCACATTTAGAGCAAGATATTCTTCCAACAATACGGTTTTTAGCAACCTCTTTATCAATGTCTAAGACAATGACAAAACCTAATTCTTTAGATAATTCTTTAAGAATCTCCTCATATTGTTGTGCTTGTTCTAAACTACGTGGAAAACCATCTAAAATATATCCATTATCACAATCACAATTTTGTAATCTTTCTTTGATCAATTCTAACATTATATTATCATCAACAAATTTTCCATTAGAAATTAAGTTTTTAATATATTTTCCTCTTTCTGTTTCTTCAGAAGAAGCATTTCTTAAAATGTCTCCAGTAGAAATATGAGGTATATTAAATTTAGAACTTAGCATAACTGCTTGAGTTCCTTTACCAGCCGCAGGAGGAGCAATAAATATAATACTTTTCATTATTTTTTTCGCCCCCTAGTATAAGTACGACTGATTAGTTGACTTTCAATTTGTTTATATGTTTCTAAAGCTACACCAACAACTATTAGTAGTCCAGTACCACCTATTGTTACACTACTAGGCATACTTGAGAACATCCCAAATACGACAGGAAGAGCAGCAATAATTGCTAGAGCAAGTGCTCCCACAAAAGTGATTCTTTTTATAATTTTTGAAATATAAGATACTGTATCTTCTCCAGGTCTTACTCCTGGAACAAATCCACCATTCTTATTCAAATTATCTGCTAATTCTTCTGGTTTTAATTGTATAAATGTATAAAAGTATGCGAATCCAAATATACATAATACATATAAAATCAATCCAGTTGGAGTAGTCATTACTATCCATTTGTTTATAAAACTTGTCATTACTTCATTCTTTAAGAATGCAGCAATAATTGATGGAATTGATATAATTGCAGATGCAAATATTACAGGGATAACTCCAGCAGAATTTAATCTAAATGGTATATAATTTTGTTGTCCACCATAACTATTTGACGATTTATTTGCATATTGAATTGGTATTCTTCTTTCTGCGGTCTCTTCATATATGATACCTAAAATAATAGCTACATATGTTAAGACAAATAATATAAACATAACAACACCAAATGATATTGCTTGTGTTGATGCTTGAAGGTCAATTAAAGTGTTCCAAGCACTAATAAACATTGTTGGTAAATTTGCAATTATACCAGCCATTATTATTAATGATATTCCATTTCCTATCCCTTTAGCAGTTATTTGATCTCCTAACCACAATAAAAGTGAAGTACCTGCTGTAAGAACTACAGCGAACTCAATATATTGCATTGTGCTTACACTTCCGGCAGCTGCGCCTACATATGTAAACGAATATATATATCCTTGAACAAATGCAAAGATAATTCCTACAATTCTAGTAATTTGGTTCATTTTATTTCTTCCTGAAATACCTTGTTTCGATAATTCAGTTAAATAAGGAATAATATCCATAGAAAGTAATTGAATTATAATTGATGCTGTGATGTAAGGCATTACACCTAAAGCAAATATAGAGAATTTCTCCATTGCTCCTCCACCCATAGCATTCATTAATTCAAAAAATCCTAAATTACCAGTTAAAGAATTTTTATCAATTCCTGGAACAATAATCGCAGTTCCTAATTTAAAGATAAACAAAGCAGCAAAAGTAAACAAAATTTTCTTTTGTAAATCTTTATTTTTGCGATTGAATATTTGCTTAAAAGTTGCAAACATTTTAAATCACCTCTGCTTTTCCACCTAATTTTTCTATTTGTTCTTTAGCAACACTTGAGAATTTGTGTGCTTTAACAATTAATTTTTTTTCTAGTTTTCCATTTCCTAGTACTTTAACACCATCTAATTGGTTTTTAACTAATCCCATTTCTTTTAGTAATTCTGGCGTAATTACAGCATCGTTATCAAAATTATTTAAATCACTTAAATTAATTACAGCGTATTCAGTTTTAAATTTAGCGTTAGAGAAACCTCTTTTTGGTAATCTTTTGAATAATGGTAATTGTCCACCTTCAAAACCAGCTTTGTGACTGTAGCCACTTCTTGATTTTTGTCCGTTTTGACCTCTACCACTTGTTTTTCCTAAACCTGATCCAACACCACGTCCAACTCTTTTACGAGTTTTAGTAGCACCTTCAGCAGGATGCATTGTATGTAATTTCATTAGATTAAGTCCTCAACTTTCTTACCGCGTAATTTTGCAACTTGTTCTACTGTCTTTTGAGCTTTTAAAGCTTCTAAAGTAGCAAATGCCATATTAATTTTTGTATTTGATCCAAGTGATTTTGATAAAATGTCTTTTACTCCAGCTAATTCAAGTACAGATCTAACTGGACCACCAGCTTTAACTCCTGTACCTTTAGAAGCAGGTTTTAACATTACACGACTTGCTCCTCTTACACCAATTGCTTCATGTGGGATTGTTCTATTATCAATTACTGATACTCTTACTACGCTTTTAGTTGCAGATTGTTCTGCTTTCTTAATTGCATCTGGTACTTCATTTGCTTTACCAGTTCCAATTCCTACTTGACCTTTTCTGTCTCCAACAGCAACAGTAGCAGAGAAACGGAAATGACGACCACCTTTTGTTACTTTTGTAACACGACCAATGTTAATAATTTCAGTATCGAACATTTTTGGTCTTGGTTCTCTTCTTCTAGTTTCTTTTTCCATCTAGATTCCTCCTCTTAGAATTCTAATCCATTTGCACGTGCAGCTTCAGCTAAAGCTTTAACACGTCCATGATATAGGTATCCACCTCTATCGAAAGTTACATTTGTTATTTTTGCTTTTTTAGCTCTGTTAGCTATTAATTCTCCTACTTTTGTAGCAGCTTCAACATTTCCACCATTTTCAATCTTTAATTCTTTATCAATTGAAGAGGCACTTACTAATGTAACAGCTTTTTCATCATCAATGATTTGAGCAAAAATATTATTGTTTGATCTAAACACATTAAGTCTTGGTACACTTGTAGTACCTGTAACTTTTTCTCTGATACGAGCATGTCTAGCTTTACGCATATCGTTACGAGCTACTTTTTTAATCATAAGTATTACTCTCCTTTACTCTTTATTATTTAGATGCTTTCTTTCCTTCTTTACGACGGATTACTTCATCTTTATAACGGATTCCTTTACCTTTGTAAGGTTCAGGTTTTCTTATTTTTCTAACGTTAGCAGAAAATTCTCCTACTAAACATTTATCAATTCCTTTAACAACTAATTCTGTGTTGCTTGGAACTTCTAATTTCAATTCGTTAGGTATTTCAACATTTACTGGATGAGAATAACCAGCTGTTACAACTAGTTTTCCTTCTTTTAATGCAAAACGGTATCCTACACCAATTGATTCTAATCTTTTTTCATAACCTTTTGTAACACCAACTATCATATTATTGATGTTAGCATTAGCAGTACCATGGAAATTTTTAACAGAATCATCTTTACGATCTAATGTTATTTCATTTCCGTTAATGTTTACAGTGATGTCCTTGTTAATTTCAGTAGAAAGTTCACCTTTAGGACCACTGACTTTTACAACATTACCATTAATTGATACTGTTACATTTTCAGGTATTGTAATAGTTCTATTTCCAATACGACTCATATTAATCCTCCTATATGCTTCTACTTATTACCATACATAAGCAAGAACTTCTCCACCTAACGATTGTTTTTTTGCATCTTTTCCTGTCATAACACCTTTTGATGTTGACAAAATCGCAATTCCTAATCCATTAAGTACAGTTGGAACTTCTTCAGCTTGTGCATAAACACGTAAACCTGGTTTTGAAATTCTTTTCAAACCTGTAATAACACGTTCTTTTTTTTCACCATATTTTAAGAATAAGATGATAAAATCTTGAACATTGTTTTTCTTTATTTTGAAGTCAACTATAAATCCTTCTTCTTTAAGGATTTTAGCGATTTCTAACTTCATTTTTGAAGCAGGCACTTCAACTTCTTTATATCGCATTTGATTAGCGTTACGAATTCTTGTAAGCATATCTGCGATTGGGTCAGTTACTACCATAAATTTGTCCTCCCTTCAATTACCAGCTAGATTTTCTAACACCTGGTATTTGTCCTTTATAAGCTAATTCTCTAAAACAAATACGGCAAATTCCATATTTTTTAAGTACTGAATGTGGTCTACCACATCTTTGACAACGAGTATATTCACGTACTTTAAACTTTGGTTTACGATTAGCTTTTGCTATCATACTTTTTTTAGCCATAATATTTCCTCCTATAATTATTTACTAAATATTATTTTTTAAATGGCATACCAAAACCTTTTAAAAGATCGTACGCTTCTTCATTTGTTTTAGCAGTTGTTACCATAACGATATCCATACCACGTACTTTAACAACATTATCATATTCTATTTCTGAGAAAATTAATTGTTCAGTTAATCCTAATGTATAGTTTCCTCTACCATCAAATGCTTTATTTGATATACCGCGGAAGTCTCTTACACGAGGTAATGTGATACTAATTAATTTATCTAAGAAATTATACATGTTTTCACCACGTAATGTTACCTTACAACCTATTGCTTGTCCTTCTCTAACTTTGAAGCCTGCAATAGCTTTTTTAGATTTAGTTGCTACTGGTTTTTGTCCTGTAATAATTTCTAAATCTTTCATAGCAGCATCTAATAATTTACTATTAGTGGTTGCATCACCAACACCCATATTAATTACTATTTTATCTAGTTTAGGCACTTCCATAACACTTGCGTAATTATATTTAGTTCTTAAATTAGATACTATTTCATTATTATATTTTTCTTTTAGGCGGTTCATAATTTCCCTCCTTCCAATTAATCGATAGTAGAGTTAGATTTTTTTGAAACTCTAACTTTCTTACCGTTCTTATCTGTTGTGTGTCCAATTCTGCTAGGTTTCCCTGTTTTTGGGTCTACTATCATAGCATTAGAAGCATTAATTGGGGCTTCCATTTCTGTGATACTTCCTGCAGTTTGTCCGTTTCCTTTAACGTGTTTTTTAACAACGTTAATACCTTCAATAACAATTTTATTTTCGTCATGAAGAATTTTAGTAATTTTACCTTCAGAACCTTTGTTCTTTCCAGAAATTACAACTACTTTATCTCCAGTTTTAAAGTTCATAAACTTACCTCCCAACTATAACACTTCTTTAGCAAGTGATATAATTTTCATAAAATCTTTTTCACGTAATTCACGTGCGATTGGTCCAAATATACGAGTTCCAACTGGACTCTTATCATCTTTAATAATAACGCAAGCATTATCATCAAACTTAATATAAGATCCATCTTCTCTTCTTAGACCAAATTTGCTTCTTACTATTACAGCTTTAACAACTTTTCCTTTACCTACAGTACCATTAGGAGTTGCTTTCTTAATAGTTCCAACAACTATATCACCAATATTACCAGTTTTTACTTTACTTCCTCCAAGTACTCTTATAACCAAAAGATCACGAGCACCTGAATTATCTGCTACTTTTAAACGGCTTTCTTGTTGAATCATATATTAATCCTCCTTATCAGCTTTTTTAAGCTTGCAATTATAATATTATTGCTTCTTCTATAACTTCTACTAAACGGAAATGTTTTGATTTTGATAATGGTCTAGTTTCAACTATACGCACTTTATCTCCTACTTTAGCGATGTTCTTTTCATCATGAGCAGCATATTTTTTTGAATATTTAATACGTTTACCATATAAGCTATCTTTTTTATGAGTTTCAACTAAAACAGTAATAGTTTTATCATTAGTACAGCTTACAACTTTTCCTACGAATTCTTGTTTTCTTTCCATATTATTCCTCCTAGTTATTTAATTCTCTTTCATGTAAAATTGTTTTCATACGAGCAACTAGTTTTCTTAATTCTCTAATACGAGCAGGATTCTCTAGATTTCCTGTTTTTTGGCTAAAATGTAAATTAAATAATTCTTCTTTGTATTCTGCAATTTTTTTAGTGATTTCTTCGTTTGTTAAATCTCTTATTTCTTTATTATTCACAAGCTTCACCACTTTCTTTTTTTACAAATTTACATTTGATTGGTAATTTGTGCATTGCTAAACGTAATGACTCACGTGCAGTTGCTTCATCAACACCATCAATTTCAAACATAATTTTGCCTTTTTTAACTACGGCAACCCATTTTTCTGGTTGTCCTTTTCCTTTACCCATACGAGTTTCTAAAGGAATTTTAGTTAATGATAAATGTGGGAAAATATTAATCCAAACTTTTCCACCACGTTTCATATAACGAGTCATAGCAACACGTGCAGACTCTATTTGATTTTGAGTAATCCATGCACCTTCCATAGCCATTAATCCGTATGTACCAAAATGTAATTCAGTATTACCTTTTGAAACTCCATCATAAACTAAACGGTGTGGACGACGGTATTTAGTTCTTTTTGGAATTACTGCCATCGATATTACCTCCCTTGTTTTTCTTTTCAGGAAGAATTACACCTTTATAAATCCATACTTTAACACCAATTTTACCATAAGAAGTATTAGCTTCTTTATGAGAATAATCAATATCAGCTCTTAATGTATGTAATGGGGTATTACCTTCTGAATACCCTTCAGTTCTTGCCATTTCAGCTCCGCCTAAACGTCCTGAAACTGCAGTCTTGATACCTTTTGCTCCAGCTTTCATAGCATTTCTGATTGCTCTTTTTTGAGCAATTCTAAATGAAACACGATTTTCTATTTGATGAGCAATATTTTCTGCAACAAGTGCTGCATTGATATCAGGATTTTTAACTTCCATTATAGAAATTTGAATATTTTCTTTTATTAGTTTTACTAATTCTTTAGTTAATTTGTCAATTTCACTTCCACTGTGTCCCATAACTACACCTGGTTTAGCAGTGTTAATAATTACGTTTGTTTTTTCAGTGTTTCTTTCAATAAGAATACTTGAAACTGCTGCGTCTTTTAATTTTTTTTCTAAAAATCTACGAATCTTTACATCGTTAATTAAGTATTTAGAAAAGTCTTTGTTTCCTGCATACCATTTAGATTCCCAATCTTTATTAATTCCGATTCTAAGTCCTACTGGACTAACTTTTTGACCCATCAGTTTACCTCCTTTGCTTAATTTTTTTCGCTTACTACAACTGTAACATGACTAGTTCTTTTTTTAATTGGATCTACGTGTCCACGAGAACCCATTCTAGCACGTTTCATAGTTGCTCCCTCATTAACGTAAATTTCTTTTACGAATAAGTTGTTTTTATCTAAACCTAAATTGTTTTCTGCGTTAGCTACTGCAGATGTTAACACTTTGCTAGTTATTCTAGCAGCTTCTTTGTTTAGGTTTGCTAATATTATATCTGCTTCGATTACACTTTTATTGCGGATTAAATCTGCTACTAAACGTGCTTTACGAGGCGAAATTCTAACTGTTTTTGCAATTGCTCTTGCTTCCATTTTAGCCCTCCTCCCTGGTAACTAACTATTTTTTATTCTTGTCATCGCCATGTCCACCGAATTTACGAGTTGGAACGAATTCACCTAATTTATGTCCAACCATATCTTCTGTTACATAAACTGGAATAAAATCTTTTCCGTTATGAACAGCAAATGTAAGTCCAATAAAGTTAGGATAAATTGTTGAACGACGAGACCATGTTTTAATGACTTCTTTTTTTGTTGATGAAACAACTTTTTCTACTTTTGCAGCTAAATGTTCATCTATAAAAGGTCCTTTTTTTAAACTTCTTGCCATTTGAATATCATCCTTTCAACTATTTTTTACGACGACGGACAATTAACTTGTCTGAAGCATTACTTTTTTTACGAGTTTTAGCACCAAGTGCAGGTTTACCCCATGGAGTAACAGGTCCTTTGCGTCCTATTGGAGCACGACCTTCACCACCACCGTGTGGGTGATCATTAGGGTTCATAACAGAACCACGAACTGTAGGTCTAATACCCATATGTCTTTTACGACCAGCTTTTCCAAGTTTAACTAATTCGTGATCAGCATTTCCTACTTCTCCGATAGTCGCTCTACAAGTACTTAATACTTTTCTTACTTCTCCACTTGCTAAACGAAGTAAAGTATGTCTTCCTTCACGTCCTAGTATTTGAACACTAGATCCAGCTGAACGAGCCATTTGAGCTCCTTTTCCAGCTTTTAATTCAATATTATGAACTGTTGTACCTTCAGGAATATTTGCTAATGGTAGACAGTTACCAACTTTGATATCTGCGCTTTCTCCACTTTCAATTTTATCTCCAACTTTTAAACCTTTTGGAGCGATAATGTAATTTTTTACACCATCTACATAATTAATTAAAGCAATGTTAGCAGTTCTATTTGGATCATATTCAATAGCAGTTACTGTAGCAGGAATACCATCTCTGATTCTTTTGAAATCAATAATACGATATTTTCTTTTTTCTCCACCACCACGGTGTCTAACAGTAATTCTACCTTGATTATTACGTCCACCATTCTTTTTTATTGATACAACTAATGATTTTTCAGGAGTACTTTTAGTAATTTCAGAATTAACTAAAGTAGACATCCCACGTTGACCATTAGTCATTGGCTTATATATTTTTATTGCCATGATTTATCCTCCTAACAATTGTTATAGTTCAATTGAACTTCCTTCTTGTAATTTAACTATTGCTTTTTTTATTTTTTTTGTTTTTCCAACGTAACGTCCAACTCTTTTTTTCTTAGGTTTTACGTTTATTGTGTTTACATTTTCAACTTTAACATCGAAAATAGCTTCTACAGCTTGTTTGATTTGAGTTTTGTTAGCTTTCACATCAACACTAAGAGTTACTGTATTATTTTTTTCTTTTAAATCAGCAGTTTTCTCAGTAATGATTGGTGCTTTTATAACATCTCTAAAATTATCCATTAAACAAGCACCTCCTCAATAGCTTTAACAGCTTTTTCAGTAATAATCATATTATCTGCTGCAACTATATCATAAGTATTGATTTCGTTTGCTTCTAATAATACAACTTCTTTTATATTTCTTGTAGCTAAAATAACTTCATCAGTTAATTCTTCTACAACTATTAATATTTTTTTAGTAGCATTTAAGTTTTTCAAAACATTTAATGCTTCTTTTGTTTTTGAAGTTTCAAGATTGAAATTATCAATTACAATCATTTCACTTTCAATAACTTTATATGATAGAGCAGATTTAAGAGCAAGTCTTCTTTCTTTTCTATTCATTTTTTTAGCAAAACTTCTTGGATGTGGTCCAAATACAATTCCACCTTTAATCCATTGTGGTGATCTTGTACTTCCTTGACGTGCACGTCCAGTTCCTTTTTGCTTCCAAGGTTTTCTTCCCCCTCCACTAACTTCACTACGAGTTTTAGTGTCTGAAGTTCCTTGTCTTACATTATTGCGTGCTAATGTTAATGCATCATATAAAACAGCATCGTTTGGTTCAATTCCCCAAACTGTATCGTTTAAAGTAATATTTCCTACTTTTTCACCTTTTAAATTTAATACAGATAATTTATTCATTTAAGTTATCCTCCTTAATTGTTTTCTACTACTGTTTCAGTAGTTTCAACTTTTGGTGTTTCTATAGGAGCTACAACAGTTTCATAAGAAATTAATTCTTCTACTGCATTTACTTTTCCACAATTTTTTACTGCTGTTCTAATCATAACTAATGATTTTTTAGGTCCTGGTACATTACCTTTTATTAAGATAATTCCATTTTCTAAATCAGTAGCTACAACTTCTAAGTTTTGAATTGTAACAGTTAAAGTACCCATATGACCTGGTAACTTTTTCCCTTTAAAAACACGCATTGGTCTCATAGTTCCCATTGAACCTGGGCGTCTATGATAATGTGATCCGTGACCCATAGGTCCACGACTTTGTCCATGACGTTTGATTACACCTTGGAATCCTTTACCTTTAGTAATTCCTGTAACATCAATCATTTCTCCGGCTTCGAAAATATCAGCTTGTATTTCTTGTCCTAGTAAATAACTAGAAACGTCTACTCCTCTGATTTCTTTAAAGAAGCGCTTAGGTGCAGTATTAGCTTTATTAGTATGTCCAATAGAAGCTTTAGTAGCTGCTTTTTCTTTTTTGTCACTAAATCCTAATTGAATAGCTTCATAACCATCATTTTCAATTGTCTTAACTTGTGTTACAACGTTAGTACCAACTTCAACAACAGTAACAGGAACTAATTTTCCAGATTTAGTAAAAACTTGAGTCATTCCAATTTTACGACCTAAGATTCCTTTTACCATATTATTTCCTCCTAATTAGTATTTGATTTGAATATCCACACCACTTGGAATTTCTAGATGAGTTAAAGCATCTATTGTTTCCTTACTTGGGTTTGTGATATCAATAAGTCTTTTATGTGTTCTTTTTTCAAATTGTTCACGTGAATCTTTGTATTTATGAACAGCTCTTAGAATAGTAATTTTTTCAATTTCAGTTGGTAATGGTACAGGACCGCTTACTTCTCCACCTGTTCTTTTAACTGTTTCAACAATTTTTGCACATGCATTATCTAAACTTTTATGTTCAAATGCTTTTAATTTGATGCGAACTTTTGTTTTAGACATATTATATCCTCCTTTCGTTTATATCCAGTATAAACTTGCTCCATGTAAAAACCCGAATTTAGATTTAGTTTCTTGTACAACTTAACCTGGCGTTTCGGCAACCTTACACATCTACGCATGCCACACAAACAAAATTATACTAGAAAACATTTTAAAATGCAATAGTTTTTTAAAAATTAAATAAAAAAAACGAAAATTTATTTGATTAATTGTGGGAGTTCGTAGTTTAAGAAGATATGCATATTTTATTTTCATTTCTTTTGTGGTAAAATTATAATGTAATATTTAGAAAAGAGGATTATATGAAAGTAACCATTTTAGGGTCTGGAGCGTATGGTATTGCATTATCTTTAATGTTTAACGAAAATAAATGTGATATAACAATATGGGAAAGATTTGATGACACAGTAAAAGAATTATTAAAAACAAGAGAAAATAAAAGAGTACTCCCTGGAGTTAAAATTCCAGAAAATATAAAAATAACTAGTAATCTTGAACAAAGCATGATGGGAAGTGATCTCATTGTAATTGCTATTCCAGCAGGTTTTGTTGATGAAGTGGCAGTAAAACTTAAAAATTTTATAACGAAAGAACAGCATATTTGCATTGCAAGTAAAGGTATTGAACAGGATACATGTTTATTTGTAGATGATGTTGTACGAAAATATATTAAAAACAAGAAAGTGGCTGTTATATCAGGACCTTCTTTTGCAGTTGATATAGCAAAATATGTTCCAATTGGTTTGACTATTGCAAGTAAGTGTAAAAAGACAATAAAACTTGTAAAAAAAGGTTTACAAAATAAAACTTTAAAATTAAGAGAAACAGATGATATTATTGGTACCGAAATTTGTGGTTCTATAAAAAATGTTATTGCAATTGCTTCAGGAATTTTAGATGGAATGGGTTTGCCAGAATCAACACAAGCAATGTTTATAACTGAATCTCTTCATGATATAAAGGTTTTAATTAAAGCCTTAGGTGGAGATGGAAAAACAATATTATCTTTTGCTGGGTTCGGTGATTTACTTTTAACTTGTACAAGTACTAAAAGCAGAAACTTTAGATACGGACATCTTATAGGAGAAAAAAAATCACAAGCGGAAATTGATAAATTTGTAAAAGAAACTACTATTGAAGGTTTATATACATTAAAATCAATCCATAAACTTATAAAAAATAAAAAAGTTGATATACCTATCATAGATTTAATTTATGATATAGTTTTTAATCAGGAAAATCCTGAAGAAATTAAAAGATTTTTAATTAAAAAAGAATAAAAGATATATCCTAAAATATAGGATATATCTTTTTATTGATAATCTTCTTTAAATAATGGAAGAAATGTTTGTGCTAGTTTATTTTTCTCTTCTTTATTTTCTATTGTTTCAATACCGTATTTTCTTGTTGGCATTACTATAATTTTTGCAAATTTATACTTTTCAGTTAAATTTCCATTTTCATCATTCTGAACAAGCATCAAATAATCGATGTTTTTTTCGTTTGTCATTTCTGCTACAGTATATGAATTACCATCTGAAAGATTAATTATATCTAGTTTTTGTAAAAAATTCATCTACTCAAACCTCCATCTTCTTTTTCATTTTGATTAATTTTAACTACGTCTTTTGAATTCCAGTATCCTTCTGGCGTATCATTATTACCTGTTAAGTATGCAGATATTATTCCGCCTTTTTCCTTTAAAAAGTTTATTTGACTTTCTGTTTGGGCAAATTTGTATGTTCCATCAGGCATAGTTAATGTTATTCCTATAACATTCTTTTCTTGTTCTTTATCATTATAAGGTGTTAATGGATTTTCTTTAGTTGAAGCATCTATTTGATTACTGTAAATTGGTGCATCATTATTTACAATAATTTTATCATTAACATTTATTTCTAGTATCTCTTCTTCTAAGTTTTCTTCTTCTAAGTTTTCTTTGTCTAGTTGTTCATAAACTATTTTTGTAACATTTTCTTCTTCTTTTTCTTTATCAATTGAAGGAGTAAGTACTATTGCAGCTATAATAAGAGAAGATATGACTGTAGCTGCTATTTTTTTCATATTTTCTTTTATTCTTTCTTTTAATGGTCTTTTTATAGATATTATTTCTAGTTGTTCAGGTTTAGAATCTTTTTCAATTTTTTCCTCTATGTTTTTATTGTCAGAATGGTTATTAAATTTATCCAATACCTCTAAAACAGAAGTTTTTAGAAATTGTTCACGTGTTTTTAACATATTTAATGTTTGAACTTCTTTTCTAAGTTCTTCTTCATCTACTGACATTCTAAATTTATCAATTCCGTTTTTATTTTTAATATTGTTTCTTCTTTTTTCTGTTACTGCTTCATAACGTTCCTTCATGGACTTCAAATGTTGTGATTGTTTTAAATTATTATTAGCTTCAATATTTAAATTTATTAAATCTTCATTAATAAACCTTATTTTAGTTTTATTTTCATTAATACAATCTTCTACTGAAACAATTAAATTAGGATTAGAATTAGAATTTAATTCATCTAATTGATTTTCATAATTAGAAATTTCTTTTTCTAAACTCATTAATTTATTTTCTCTATCTAAGATATCTTTTTCGTTTTCTAAAATTTGTGCTTTATTTTTTTCTAAATCTAATTCACAGTTTTTAAATTTAATATCCCATCTTGATGATTCGATTTTTTCTTTTTCTAAAACAAAAGCAGAATATAAATAATTATCTTTATTTAATAACTTTTCTTTTAAATATTTTATACCTCTTTCAGATGTTTCTTGTTCTCTTAAATTTTCTTCTAATTCATTTTGTCTATTTTCAAAATCGCTATTTAGAAAATCTTCAAATATTCTTTTACTAAATATAACCATTTCTTGTTCAATTTTTATTGGTTCAATTTCATCATTTTCTAATCCTTTAATCATTTTATCTAGTTCTTCACTAAAATTATATTTCAATATCGCTTTTCTTTGAATAATAGCTTTTCTTAAATTTTCTCCGTATTTCAATGTTGTTTTATCTTTTTCCTTTTTGTCTTTATCAACAATTACTTCATTTGAATTATTTTCATCGAATTTTTCTAACAGTTTATTAGCACTATCAATATCATTTTTTATTGTATCAATTTTATTTTTTGATTGTTCTAATTTTTGATTTACATTTTTAAGATTAAAATTGTCTTGTTCTAGTTCTAAATTTAATTTTGTAACTCGTTCTCTGTTGATTTTTAGTTTTTCATTTATTTCCTTTAACTTTATAATTTCTTTTTCGTCTAATGATCGTAGGGTCTCTCCTAATTTCAAGTTTTCCGATTTCAAGTTTTCTATTTCATCGTTTTTTTCTGCAATTTCAAAATTAAAAGATTCTAATTCTTTTTGATATTTTTCTAAATAGTTTTTATTAGCTTTTTCTTCAAGATTTACATTACTTATTAGAACTTCAATTTCTTTTCTATTTTGTTTATTAGTATTTTGTGTATCTAAGTCAATATAATTAGAATCATCTTCTAATTTTCTTCTTAATTTTTCTAATTTTTTATCTAAACTTTCTAACTCTAAAAATAAAGAATCTATTTCTTGTGTACGTTCTTCTTCATTAAATTTAGATAAATCATCAAAACTTAATTGATTCTTTAATTCTTTAAGCAATAGTAATAAATGCTCTTTTTCCATAATAACCTCCTAGTATTCTACTATGATTTAATATTATCATTATTATTTTAAAAAGTCAATTATATAAAAAAAAGAATAGATAATCTATTCTTAACATTTATTTATTTAACGAATGGAACTAAAGCCATAATACGTGCTTTTTTAACTTCGCCAGCAATATGTCTTTGGTGTTTTGAACAAGCTCCAGTAATTCTTCTTGGTAATATTTTACCTTTATCAGCGCTTATATATTTTTTGATTATTTCTGCATCTTTATAATCTACAGATTTACCAGCACACATTTGACATATTTTTTTCTTTTTTCTATAAAATTCAGCCATTGTTTTTTCCTCCTTATTAATCTAGGAAGTTATCATCGATTGTTACACTATCACCAAAATTTGAGAATGGATCATTTTCCACACTAACATTATTTGATGGTACAGTATCTTGGTAATCGTATGATGTTGGTTGAGATGGTTGAGAATAATTATTGTTATTCGAACGACTTTGTCCAGCATTTTTACTTTCTAAAAAGTTGACTTGGTCAGCAATAACTTCTGTAGTATATCTCTTTTGTCCATCTTGTCCATCGAAGCTTCCTGTTTGAATTCTTCCTTCAACTGAAATTTGACTACCTTTATCAAGGTAACGACAAATATTTTCAGCTTGTTTTCTCCATGCAACTATTGTAATAAAGTCTGCTTCTCTTTCACCTTGACTATTACTAAAGTTACGATTTACAGCTAACGTAAATCTTGTTACCGCTAAATTACTATTGGTATTTCTTAGTTCTGGTTTTGCAGTTATTCTTCCAATTAAACATACTCTATTCATAATGCACCTCTTAGTTTTCTTGTTTTGTAATTAAATGACGAATAATATCGTTACTGATTCCAGCTAAACGATCAAATTCATTAATAGATTTATCATCGCTACATTCTAAGTTAAATACGAAATAGTATCCATTTTTGAATTTCTTAATTTCATAAGCTAATTCTCTTTGACCCATTTCTTTAACGTTAGTCATTGTAGCACCGTTAGAAGTTAAAATATTTTCAAAGTTTTTAGAAACTTTTTTAATTTCTTCTTCTGATAATGTTGGTTTAACAATAAACATAATTTCATATTTTTTCATTTTTTGCACCTCCTTGTGGTCTATTCGGCCTTTTCAGGCAAGGAGTAAATTAATACTCGATTGTATTATAGCAAACATATTTAGGAATGTAAACATTATTTTTTAAATTTCGTAATAATGGTAAGAGTCAAATCAAATAAAATTGCAAATGAAAGTAAAAATGAAACAATATGAGGTATTTTCTTTATAAAGTTTTTGAAAATGGGGTTTAATATATATATAAAAATAATTGTTGCTAAACCCCATAGTAATGACATTTCTATAGAAATATAATTTCCTATATTGTATTTTAAGTCAGAATAAGACCAAAACACTTTATCAAACATTTTTTCAATAACTATACCACCTATAACTTCTAAACAACTTAAGAAAATTGTTGAAATAATGAAAATAATTATAGATTCAGTTATCACATTCATATGCAAGTTTATAAAAAAGTAATTTGACAATAATAAAATTGAAATAACTCCAATACCATATATAGGTGTCCATGGACCATACATTATACCACTTTGAAAATTATTGTTTGAAAAAACTGCTAGAATTGTTTCTAGTAAATATCCAAATATAGAATAAAATAAAAAACAATTTAAATAATACATATATTATCACCTAATAATAGTATTAGTTAAATTGAAAATATTAAACATTAAATCTAAAATGACAAATGTCTCCGTCTTTCATTATATATTCTTTTCCTTCTAATCTCATTTTTCCTGCTTCTTTAACGTTTTTTTCGTTTCCACATTTTTCTAATTCATCATAACTCATTACTTCTGCTCTTATGAATCCTTTTTGAAAATCGGTATGAATTATTCCGGCACATTCTGGGGCTTTCATTCCTTTTTTAAATGTCCATGCTCGGCATTCTTGAACACCTGCTGTAAAGTATGTTGCTAATCCTAAAAGGTCATAGGTGGCATGTATTAATTTATCTAATCCACTGTTTTCAATACCTAATTCATTTAAGAAACTATTTTTATCTTCCTCATTTAATTCACTTAATTCAGATTCTATTTTTGCACATACAGTTATTGTCTTAGAATTTTCTTTCGTAGAATATTCTTTAACTTTTTCAACATATAAGTTCCCGTCATTTAATAAATCTTCTTCACTAATATTCGCCATATATATAATGGGTTTACCGGTAAGAAAATTGAATGCTTTAACATATTTTGCATCTTCTTCGTCGAATATTAATTTTCTAATTGGTTCATTTTTTAATAAACTATTTTTTAGAATATTTAAAATTCTAACCTCTTTAATAACTTCTTTGTCTTTCGATAAGGCTGCTTTTTTTCCAATCCTATTAAATCGGTTTTCAACTACTTCTAAATCTGCAAGCATTAACTCAATATTTATTATTTCTATATCTCTTATTGGGTCGACACTATCTTCTACATGTATTATATTTTTATCTTCAAAGCATCTTACTACTTCTACTATTGCATCTACTTCTCTTATGTGTGATAAAAATTTATTTCCAAGTCCTTCCCCATTTGAAGCACCTTTTACTAATCCTGCAATATCAGTAAATTCATAAGTAGTTGGAATAACACTTTGTGTTTGATATAAATCTTGTAAAAATTCTAGTCTCTTATCAGGTACAGTAACCATTCCAACATTTGGATCTATTGTTGCAAATGGATAATTAGCGGCTAATATATTTTTTTTAGTAATAGCATTAAATAATGTTGATTTCCCAACATTAGGTAACCCTACTATTCCTGCTGTTAAACTCATAATAATTCCTCCTTATTGATTTTATTATACATAATATACTATAAAAAAGCAAAGAAAAAGATGAAATTCATCTTTTAAGATATTGAATATGTTTCAGGACCTAAAGGAATACCTAGCATATGCCATGATAATATTATTACTAACCAAAGAACAGTAAATAATAATAATGTTGGCATAATCATTTTTAAAGTTCCAAATACTGTAATTTTATTGTTTTCCTTTGTATTATATTTTTCTAAAAATGCTAATGTTATTATATAATAAGGAAATAAAGGTGTAAAACATTTCCCTATTCCGTCAGCAGTTCTGAAGACAAATTGTGTAAAATTAGGTGTAATATTTGATTTCATTAATAATGGTACCATTAAAGGAGATGCTAATTCCCATTTTGTCGTTACTGATGGTATTAATATAGTCATTAATATTACTCCAACAAAGAAAGTAATTAATACTGGTAATCCTGAGAAAGGCAATATAGTTATTAATTCTATTATTTTACTGCATATTACTTGACCAAGATTTGTCCATTCAAATATTGAAACAAGTAATGACATGAAAAATAATAATACAAACACATATCCTAAATTTTCAAAGTTTTTAGATAAACCTACGCTGTATTCATTACTGTTTTTAATATTTCCCGAAATTTTACCATATATAAAACTACATACCATAATTATAATTAATAGAATAAAAGATAATCCTGATATAAATGGTGAAGTTGGACCTAGTAATTTTTCAACATAAGAATTTCCTTCTCCTAGCAAAAATCCAGCACTTTTTTGTCCAGGTATTATCATAAATATAATAATTAATGACATAATTATAAATGCTATATTACTATAACGTAAGCCTTTTTTTGAAACGATTAATTTATCATCGTTTTCAATATTGCTTTTTGGAACTTTTTTATCTAAAAATGTATGTATTATTGAAGTTCCTACTATTGAAAGAATAAGTGTGCTAAAAAACATTATATATATATTTGATTTTAATAGATAAACAAAATTTTTGTCAACATCAAGTGAGGCTGCTTTTTCTGTTAGTCCACTAATTATTATTTCATCATAGTTATATATAAAACCTGTGCCGTATCCCATTGTAATTCCAATAAATATTGTAAGAATACCTAATAAAGGTTTTCTCCCAAGATATTGGTATAAGATTGCAACCATTGGAAGTAAAAAGACGTAACTATAGTCTCCAAAAAAAGAACTTACTATCCCAACAAGAAGTGTTAGAAAAGTTAAAAATTTGTTATTTATTTTTTTCATTGGTTCAAATATAGCTTTGAACAAACCACTAGCTTCTCCAATTCCTATTGCTGTTAAAGATATAATTAATAAAAATAATGGCTCAAAAATTTGTAAGTTAGTTACTATATTATTAAAAATATATTTTACTCCATCTTTTGTTAAAACATTTTTTACAGTTATTAACGATGTTTCTAAAGACCCTCTAACTATTTCAGTTTTTTCTGCATCAATTTCTAATAAAGAAAAGAAAGAACTTGATAGAATAACAATAATTGTTAATAACATCATAGTTATAACAGGACCGAGCATTTTTTTTGGTTTGTTTTTCTTTCTCATACGTTCCTCCTAATATGTTAATATTTTTTTAATTTTTTTATTAAATTCTACTCTACTCATCATTATGCATCTTTTACAAGAATTACATTTTATTTTAATATCGGCTCCAACTCTGACAATTTCCCATTCATTGTAACCGCAAGGATGTTCTTTTTTCATCAATACAATGCTACCTAATTTATAATCTTTACTTTCCATTATAAACCACCATTTGTGAGTAAGGTATAATTATATTGTTTTTATCTAATTCTAGTTTTGCTTCTCTTAATATTTTTCTTTGAATTTCAAATTGTTTCATTGATTCAGTATCAGCAGTAATTCTGTAAACTATCGAATAGTTAGTTATTTCATTAATTCCTAATAGTTGAACAGGACCTGTTAAGAATTTTATTTCATTTGATAAGCGATCACATAATTTATTTAAAACTTTTTCTGTTTTTTCAATATCAGCATTATAATCTATGTTAATATCTACAATTGCAAGTGAGTAATCCAATGTATGATTTACTACTTCTGTGATATTTCTATTTGTAAATATTTTTATTTCTCCAGTGTATGCTTTTATTCTTGTAGATTTCAAAGTAAGAGCAATAACTTCTCCTTTGAAAGCACCTATAGTAACAGTATCTCCAATTCTAAATTGTCCTTCAAGCATTATTGATATTCCTGCTACAAAGTCTTTTAAAAGATCTTGTAATGCAAGAGCAATAACGGCTGCAAATACACCTAATGAAGCTAATAATGATTTTGTATCAAATCCATATACTTCTAAAATTGAAACAAAAACAATTGCTATAATAAAAAACTTAACAATATTTGTAAATAAGAGCATAATTGTTTTTTGTCTTTTTTCATCTGCTCCAATAAATTTAAATTTAAATACATTTTTTATTATTCTTTTTGAAATTATATATACAATAATTCCTATTAAAACTATTATCAAAGGTGATATAACATCTTTCATTAAAATCTTTTCTATCATAAAATTACTCCTTTATATTTAATATTTCTAAAATTCTATTTAAATCATTAATATTACTAAAACTTATTTCAAGTTTTTTTTCTTTTATTTTAATTTTAGTATCTAGTTTTTCTCTTAGTAAATCTTCTACATATTTATATTCATTTAAGTTTTCTTTGTGTTTTCTTATTTGAACAACTTTTTTGTTAAGTTGGTTATCGTTAGAAATTCTTTCTGTTTCTCTTACTGGAAGTTTTCCTTCAACTATTTGCTTAGCAAGATTTATCATTTCTTCTTCAGATTCTAATTTACTTATAACTCTTGCATGTCCCATGGTTAATTCATTTTTACTTATCATTTGTTGAATTTCATTTGGTAATCTTAATAAACCTAAAATATTTGTAATATGGCTTCTACTTTTACCAACTTTTTTTGATAAGTCATCTTGAGTTAAATTTAGTCTTTCAATCATTGTTCTATAAGCAATTGCCTCTTCGATAGCACTTAAATTTTCTCTTTGCAAATTTTCTAATAATGCAATCTCCATCATTTGTTCATCTGTAAAATTTCTGATAATTGCGGGTATAGTTTCTTTTCCAGCTAATTTTGATGCTCTGCATCTTCTTTCTCCTGCAATTATTTCGTATCCTTTAATGCTTCTTTTAATTATTATTGGTTGGAAAACACCATGTAGTTTAATTGATTCAGCTAAATCAGATAAAGCTTCCTCATTAAATTTTTTTCTTGGTTGATAGGGATTAGGTCTTAATTCGTCAAGTCTAATATTTATAATTTCTTCATTACTCGATGTTTCATATATTTGTTTTTCGATACTGTCAATATCTAAATTTTCAGTATTAAATAATTGTTCAAGACCTCTACCTAATGCTCTTTTTCTATTATCTATTACTTTATTTTCCATTTCTTGAAATCACTTCCTTTGCTAAAGCTAAATATGCTGTTGTACCCTTATGATTATAATCATAATATATTATAGGTTTTCCATGACTTGGTGCTTCAGATATTTTAACTAATCTTGGTATTATTGTATCGTAAACTCTTTCTTTAAAATAACCTCTTATATCTTCAACAACTTCAAGGCCTAAGCAAGTTCTGCTATCAAGCATTGTTAGTAAAACACCCTCTATATCTAATTTTGGATTTATATTTTTTTGAGCTAATAAAATTGTGTTTACTAGTTGAGCAATTCCTTCGAGTGCGAAAAATTCACATTGAACTGGAATAAGGACTGAATCTGCTGCCGTTAATGCATTTGTCGTTAAAATACCAAGACTTGGGGGACAATCTATTATAATGTAATCAAAATTACTTTTTGCTTCGTCTAAATATTTTTTTAACTGTCCACCTTTATTAAAAACTGCTGTTTCTCTACTTTTTTCCATTAATTCGAAATCTATTCCCGCTAGATTTATAGAAGCTGGTATTAAAGATAAATTTTTAAATTTTGTTTTAATAATAGTTTCTTCTAGAGTGCTTCTATCTAACATCATTTCATAAACGCTATTTTTACAGTCACCTTTGGATATTCCAAGCCCCGTCGTACAATTTCCTTGAGGATCTAAGTCTACAAGGAGTGCTTTTCTTTTTAATACTCCAAGTGCTGCTGCTAAGTTTATGCTTGAAGTTGTCTTACCAACACCACCTTTTTGATTTACTAAAGCTATAATTTTACCCATTTATCCCACCATTTTCTACTTAATATACATTTATATTTTAACACAATTTTAAAAGTAATGCTATTAATTTTAATAATATAAAATAAAAAGAAGCATTATTCAGCTTCTTTCTCTTGTATTTTTTCTTTAATTTCTTCTTTTGTCATTTTTGATACGCCTTTTATTCCTTTATCTCTCGCTAAATCTTTTAATTCATCGAATGATAATTCTGATAAGTTTATTGAATTTTCATCTTTTTCAATTTCATTATCTTCAGGAGGTAGACATTCATTTTTAACTAAATATTCAATTTGTTCTTTTGTTAAAGTTTCTTTTTCTAGTAACGAATTTGCTATTAAATCAAGAAGTTTTTTATTTTCTTTTATAGTTTTTCTTGTAATTTTATAACACTCGTCAATAATTTTTCTCATTTCTTGATCTATTTCAAATGCTACTTGACTTGAAAAATTTCTAGTTTTATTATAGTCTCTTCCTAAAAAGACACTTGATTCTTGATGTTCAAATTGAACTGGTCCTAGTTCGCTCATTCCGTACTCAGTTACCATAGCTCTTGCTATTTTTGTAGCTTTTTCAAAATCATTATGCGCTCCTGTAGTTACTTCATTGAAAGTTATTTCTTCTGATGCTCTACCGGCTAACAGTCCACAAATCGTATCTAGTAATTCTGTTTTAGTAGATAAATATGTTTCTTCTTTTGGAAGCATAAGGTTATATCCACCCGCATTACCACGAGGTACTATCGTAATTTTTTGAACTTCATTAGCACCATCTAATTTTATTCCTAAAACGGCATGACCTGCTTCGTGATAAGCAACAACTTTTTTTTCTTTTTCTGTATATTGATGGCTAATTTTAGCTGGTCCCATAAGAACTCTATCATGAGCTTCATCAATTTCAGACATAGATATTTGTTTTTTATTTCTTCTAACAGTTAATAGCGCTGCTTCATTTAATAAATTTTCTAAATCAGCTCCACTTAAACCAACTGTTCTTTTGGCAACATTTTTAAAACTAACTTGTTTAGAGAAAGTTTTACCTTTTGCATGTACTTCAAGAATTTCTTCTCTTCCTTTTATGTCTGGAAGATTAACAGTTACTTGTCTATCAAATCTACCTGGTCTTAATAAAGCTGGGTCTAAAACGTCTGGTCTATTTGTAGCTGCTAAAATGATTATTCCTTCATTTGCACCAAAACCATCCATTTCTGTTAGTAATTGGTTTAAAGTTTGTTCACGTTCATCGTGTCCGCCACCAACACCTGCACCTCTTTGTCTTCCTACTGCATCTATTTCATCAATAAAGATTAGACATGGGGCTGTTTGTTTAGCTTCTTTAAACATATCTCTTACACGAGATGCTCCAACTCCTACAAATAATTCAACAAATTCGGAACCACTTATAAAATAGAATGGAACATTTGCTTCTCCAGCAACAGATTTTGCTAATAATGTTTTACCTGTTCCTGGTGGACCTACTAATAAAACTCCTTTAGGAATTCTTGCTCCCATATCTTGAAATTTTTTAGGATTCTTTAAAAAGTCTATTAGTTCTTTTACTTCTTGTTTTTCTTCGTTTAATCCTGCTACTTGATCAAATGTGACTTTGTTTTGACCTGTTGTAAGTCTTGCTCTACTTTTTCCAAAGTCCATTGATTTATTAGCACCGCCCATTTGTTTAGTTAAAAAGTAAAATGCTGCACCTAGTAATAAAATCATTGGTAAAACATTTACTAAAAACATCATTAATGGACTAGAATCTGGATCGTTTGATGTTGTCAATTCAAATTTATACTTTTTTTGTGCTTTATATATAACAGAAATTGACTCATTAGATAAAGGTATTTTTAAAGAATATATTTCATTACTTTCATAATTTTTCATCTTTCCTCTGATTAAGTAAACACCAGCTCTATTTTGAGGTGATATTAAAACTTCAGTTACATTACCTTTTTCTATATTTTTAATAAATTCGTTATATGTCAATACATTTTCTTTACGATTTAACATCTCTGAAAAAAAGAGAATCGAAATCATAATAATAATTAATGCTGCATATGACATAAGTCCTTTTTTTGTATTCTTTTTGTTCATAATTTTTCCTCCTTAGTAGTACCTTAGTATTATATCATAATTTTCTTCTTTTGTTTTATCAAATTTAGTTTTTTTCAATCCAGGTAACCAAACAATAATACCCATACTATCTATTACTATTGGCCATTCTTCTCTTTCTTTCATAGATATTTTTTCATTTATAAAGATATCGTTAATTTTTTTGTGTCCAATCATACCTTTAATACTAATTTTATCTCCGTCGTTTCTAGTTCTAACATGTAAAGGAAGTTTTATTTCTGAACTATTTAATCGACATACAAAATTACTATTTGAATCAAATTCTTCAACTAATTCAATATTTTTACCGTTAGGTAGATTTATAAATTTATTTAATTCAATATCATAAGTTTTAGGATTTTGATGTAATTGTGCAAGCACTAATGTTTCATAATTTTTTATTGCTTCCACATTATTTGGTAAATGAACTTTTAGATTGGCTTTTTTTGAATTTATTGCTTCATATAAAATTTCAGCATGTTTATCACTAACCATCATTAAATCATCTTGATAAATATGTTCAAGAATAGAATAAATTATTTTCATTTGGATAATTTTCTCTTCTTTTACAAATTCTTCAATATTAAGTACATCATTTACATAAACTTTTTTAGTTTTTTCTTTAACTATTTTTTCAATATAGTCATTATATTCTAATAAAGATTTACTAAATTTATAAAATTTTTTATGAGCATTTTTTTCTTCTTTCTTTATTTGAGGTATTACATATTTTCTATATCTATTTCTAGTATAGTCATCTTTTAAATTTGAACTATCTATAGCGTACTCAATTTTATTTTCCTTATTGTATTCTAGTATATCTTCTTTTGTTAGTTCAATTAATGGTCTGACTATTTTATAACTTCCCTTATCTACAATTTTTGAAAAACCACTGTAACCTCTTAAAGTCGAGCCTCTAACTATTCTCATTATAATTGTTTCCATTAAATCATCACCGTGATGTGCTGTAAATAAGTATTTTGCATTATATTGTTTTACTAAGTTTCCAAAAAAATTATATCTTTTCCCGTGAGCTTCATTATGAAAATTATCATCTCCATAATCATTTATTATCATCGTTTCAAAAACAACATTATGTGTTTTACAATATTTTTCAACAAATTTTTGTTCTTCGTATTGTCCTTTTCTTCCTGTATTATGATTTACATGAGCACAAATAATTTCAATATCTAGTGCTTTTTTTACTCTTATCATTAAATGTAACAAAGCCATAGAGTCAGGTCCTCCTGAAACTCCTACAACTACAGAATCTCCATATTTAATATTAATATCATTCATTAAATAATGAAAAGCTTCTTCCATTATTACCACCTTATTCTTTCTATTTTGTTTTCTTCTAAAAAGTTATTTGTTTTTGAAAATGGTTTACTACCAAAAAATCCTCTATATGCTGAAAATGGAGAAGGATGTGTTCCTTCTATAATTTTATGAATATTATTTGTAATTAAGTGTTTTTTTGATTTTGCAAAATTTCCCCAAAGAATAAATACTATTGGAGATTGCTTATCATTTAATTTTTTTATAATATAATCTGTGAAAATTTCCCAACCAATATCCTTGTGAGAAAGAGGTTTTGCTTTTTCAACAGTTAATATAGAATTTAGCAGAAGTACTCCTTGATCAGCCCAGTTTATTAAGGAATTTTCATTTCTTTTTATAGAAATATCACTTTCTAATTCTTTAAATATATTGTTTAGAGATGGTGGTCTTTTTACACCATTTTTAACCGAAAAAGATAGACCTTCTGCTTGCCCTTCTCCATGATAAGGATCTTGACCCAATATAACAACCTTAACATTTTCAAATTTTGTATGTTTTAATGAGTTAAATATTTCTTCTTTTTTTGGAAATATAATTTTTTTATCATATTCTTCGCTTATTAAATTTATTAATTTTTTAAAATAATCCTTATTATATTCAAATTCTAAAATTGAATCCCAATCATTTCCTATCATAAATTATTTGAGATTTCAGCAAATATTTCTATTGAAACTTGCTCAGCCCTTGTTGATAAGTCAAATCCATTTTGTTTTAATATATATTCAATTTTATTTAAATCATAATTTCTAAGATTATTTCTAATCGTTTTCCTTTTTTGTACAAAACTATCTTTTATCAATTTAAAAAACTGTTCTTCGTTATTAACTTTAATTTTATTTTTTCTTTTTTTAAATTCAATAACAATACTATCAACATTTGGTTTTGGCATAAAAACATTTCTACTTATATCCATTATTTTATTTATTTCAAAATAATAATTAAGATATACAGAAAGTGAGCCATATTCCTTTGTTCCAGGTTTAGCTTTAAATCTATCTCCTACTTCTTTTTGAACCATGATAACTATTTTGCTTACATCTATTTTGTCATCAATAATCTTGCTTATTATAGGAGTAGTTATATAATAAGGCAAATTTGCTACTACAAAAATTTCTTTATATTCGTATTTTTTTATATTTTCTTGAATATTTGACTTTAAAAAATCATTATAAATAATGTCAACATTAGAATACTCCTTCAAATTCTCATCTAGAATTGTTTTAAGAGTATCATCAATTTCATAACAAAGGACATTTTTAGCCTTTGCTGCTATACCATTCGTTAATGAACCAGCTCCTGGTCCTATTTCAATTACTAATGTATTTTCGTCTATTCCTGATCTTGAAATTATCCCATTTATTATATTTTCATCAATTATAAAATTTTGACCAAATTTCTTTTTAAAAGAAAAACCATTCTCTGTCATTTTCTCTTGCATTTTTTTTGGAGAGTAATTCATAGTTTCACCTCGCTCTTAATATATTATACACAAAAAGGGGTATTTTTACCATCCCCATCTTTTAACTGTAAAATTAGTATTTTTATTTGTAATAGAGGATAGTCCGCTTTCAGATTGAAAAGCCATATCAATATGAATTGTTCCTTCTTCATAAGCTTTACGCATTGAATAACCCGTATCAAGGACAACACCAAATACCGGTTCTTTAAATTCACTATTAGACAATTCAATTATAGTTCCACATGGAAATTCTCTTTGATCAGCTGCTAAAATTCTAATATTACCAAATTCAGAATCAGTATAATTTATACCATTTTGTTTCAAACTATGATAACTACCATCTTTTAAAGAACATGAAACTAAACCTCGTCCGTCACATCCTACGCAGTCTGGACCATATCCAGTAATAATACCATTATAATATCCGATTTTACCCATTCCTATTTGAACTATTTGATTTGTTTTTTCTTGTAGTATAATTTGCTTGTTTTTAAAATTTACAAAAGAAACACCATTTTTTCCCTTTACTAGAATATTTTCTTGTCCATAAGGAATTTTATAATTATATTCATAAATAGTTTCGAAAGCAGAAATTTGATTTGTAATTTTACTGATTTTAGTACTATCAATATTTCTTATATTTATTCTTTCTTCATTTATATTATATCCACTGGACAATGAAGCTAAGCAAATTGTACTTATAGTAATTATTTTTTTAATAATATCTATTATAACTGTATGCATATTTTATATCACCTCATTTAAATATAATTAAAGTTTTATGTTAAATAATTCAGTAGCATTTTTAGTAGTGATTTTTTCGACTTCCTCGACTTTACAATTTTTTAATTTTGCTATGTTATTTGCTACTATATGAACATTAAATGGTTCATTTGTTTTTCCTCTGAAAGGTTCTGGACTTAAATAAGGGCTATCAGTTTCAGTTAGAAAATCAGTAAGTTCTAATTTTGTAACAATTTCTTTTAATTTTTGTGAGTTCTTAAATGTTAAAACTCCTCCAATTCCAAATTTGATTCCTAGTTTTTTAAATTTTAAAGCCATATCGTACGAACCACTATAACAATGTAAAGATGCTTTAGTGTTTTTTAAATATTGAACTAATATTTCATAAGTTTCTTCAATTGCATCTCTTGAATGTATAACTATTGGTTTCGAGTATTTTTGTGCTAATTTAATTTGACGAATAAACACTTCTTTTTGTTCGTCTTTATTATCTTTATCCCAATGATAGTCTAATCCTATTTCACCTATTCCTACAATTTTTGGATTATTTATATTTTCTTCTAGATATAAGAAATCTTCTTCTTTAACATTTTTTATTTCACTTGGATGAATACCTATTGTTCCATAAATATTAGGATATTTAGAGATTAAATTTATAACGTTTTTATTAGATTTGGTATCGTATCCGCTAGCAATAATAAAATCATTTTTCATTTTTTTTATAACTAAATCAATATTTTCATAATCGTTTTCATCTAAATGACAGTGTGTGTCAAACATATATTTTCCTCCATTATTAAACTTTATTGACATTTTAATCTAACATATTTTACTGTATAAAATGCAATGATAACAAAATATAAAACATGTATAACGCTTTTATAGTATAAAATTCTCCAAGCTGTTAGACCAATAAGGAAAATAAACATAAATATTATTTTTCCTAGTTTTTTATATAAATCAAAAATTACTTTAATCATTATTTTCCTTCTTTCTTTACATTTGTAAGATTAATTATTGTTCAATATTTCTTTATAATAGAATTAAAAAAGTAATATTTTCTTAAGATAATATAAAACTGTAAAGGATTAGACAGATGTACTTCCGAATCCTCCAACTCTTTTTTCTAGAATCTCCTCTTCGTTATCCACTGTTAAAAACTTAACAAATATTCCTTGTACAAATTTATCTCCTTTTTTTATTATGTAATCTTTTTCACCTTGATTTTGCAAAGCAACCCACATATGTCCGTCATTTGAAGGATTATTGTAATAATCACTTTCAATTATGCCTACTTGATTACATAATCTAACATTATATTTAAACCCCATACTGCTTCTTACAACTAACATAAGCATCTCATCACGATTCATTACTACTTTTATTCCTGTAGGAATTTTTTTAATTTCATTTGGTTTAATTATGTAATCTTCTAGAGCTTCAAAATCATATCCTGCACTATTTAAAGTTGATCTTTTTGGACAATTATAATTTTCATAGTTCATGTTTTTAATATCTTTTTTAAATTGAATAATATTTATTTTTTCAAATTTTCTCATAGCATCCTCCTGCATAATGAAATTATACCATTTAAACTTATTATCTTCAATATTTTTTACAAATATTAATTTCTTATAAATATATAATTAATTTAAAAAATTGTGAAATTTTTAAATTTTATAGGTTACTATAATTAAATTTATATGATATAATTATTTAACCCATGAAAGAAGGAAATACTATGAAAAAAACTTTTGTTTTTGGCCATAAAAAGCCGGATACTGATAGTGTGACTGCCGCTATTAGTTTATCTTATTTAAAAAATGCACTTGGAATGGATACAGTTCCTGTTGTTTTAGGAGATATAAATAATGAAACAAAATTTGTTCTTGATTATTTTAAAACTGAAACGCCAAATTATTTGAATGATGTAAAACTTCAAATAAAAGATTTAAATTATAATAAGAGTAATTTTATTAGTAAAAGTGCCTCTTTGTTAGAAACTTTTAATTATATGAATCAAAATATGATAAGCAATATTCCTATTATTGATACAGATTTTACATATCTTGGAACTGCTTCAATGAAAGAGATTGCTAAAGATATAATATCAGGTTCTCAAGTTCATTTAAGTGCTGATTTTATTAATATTGTGAAAACTCTTGACGCGGAAGAAATTTTAAAATTTAACGATTACATTGAAGGTGAAGTTGTTATTGCATCTTATAAAAGTACTACTTTTATTGAAAATGTTGATATTAATCATGATACAATTTTAATTGTAGGAGATAGACACAGTATAATTGAATACGCAGTAAATAATGGTGCAAAAATGATTATCTTAACAGGTAATAGTAAAATAAAAGAAGAACATTTAAAAATAGCAAAAAAGAATAAAGTTAATATTATAAGGACTGAACAATATACCTTTCAGACTGCTAAAATAATTAATTTAAGTAAAAATATTGAAAATATAATTCAAACAGAAAAAATTATTTGTTTTGATGAAAATGATGATGTTCAAGATTTTATCAGTATTGCAAACAAAACCAAATTCAGTAATTTCCCAGTAATTGATAAGTACGGTAAATGTCTTGGGCTTGTAAAATTAGCAGATTTATCTGAAAAAGAAAAGAAAAAAGTTATATTAGTCGACCACAATGAATATGAACAAAGTATTGATGGTTTAGATGAAGCAGAAATAGTAGAAATTGTTGATCATCATAAAATTGGAAGTATAGGTACAAGTAGTCCGATAAATTTTAGAAATATGCCTGTTGGAAGTAGTAATACAATTGTATATATGTTATTTAAAGAAAATGGTATTGCAATTCCAGAAAATATTGCTGGTCTAATGCTTTCAGGAATTATTTCTGATACATTACTATTTGCAAGTCCTACTACTACTGAAATAGACAAATCAACTGTAAAAAAACTTTCTAAATTAGCAAACGTTGACTATAATAAATATGGGATGGAAATGTTTAAAGCTGGTTCTTCTTTAAAAGGGAAAACAGAAGAAGAAATATTTTATACAGATTTTAAAAATTTTACTGTTGAAGGGAAAAAGATTGGAATCAGTCAAATTTCTACAGTTAGTGTTAGTGATATAACTGAAAAAGAAGAAAAATATATTAGTTTAATAAATTCTATTGCAAAAAATAATGATTATTATATTTTAGCTTTATTTGTTACAGATATATTGTCTAATGGTTCATTTATATATTTCAATGATTCCTCACTTGACATTTTAGATAATTGTTTTGGATTAGAGTTAAAACAAGGTAAATATCTTGAAGGAATTGTTTCTAGAAAAAAACAAGTTATTCCAGTCATTATGGATAGTTTTGAAAAATAAAATATTTAGAAAAATTCTAAATATTTTTTTTGATTACTTTTAACAAATCTATTAAATAATAGATAAAGTGTTTTTCTATTTTTACAGTATCTAAAGTTATAATTAGCTGTTTTAATCTCATTGAAAATCTAAACATTCTGCTTAATTTTGAAACTTCTATAAAAAGTGTTTGCATATTTATTTTCTCTACTATTTCGTTTGGAATAGTTATTTCAATAAAATTCTTCATTTGTTTTACTTTATTTATTTTTAATTCATTTGCCATTTTTTCAAAAAGTTCTTCATGCATATAAATAACAATGTTGTCATTTAACGTTCCAAATCGATCTTCTAATTCTTCTTTTATATTATTTAAAGAGTTATCAGAATTTATAGAATTAATTTTTTTATGTATTTCAATTTTTAATTCTTCATCTGTTACAAAACTATTTGATATTGAAGTTTCCACTTCTATTAGCGGGTTGTAATCTTTTCTTTCTTCTACCGGAATACCTTTTAATCTTTTTATTTCTTCTTCAAGCATTTGCATAAACATTTCTATACCAATGGTGTCAACAAACCCTGCCTGCTCGCTTCCTAAAATATCTCCAGCACCTCTTATAGATAAATCCCTCATTGCTATAGAAAATCCGCTCCCTAATTCTGTAAATTCTTTTATCGCTTGCAATCTTTTAATGGCAATTTCTGATAATACTTTTGATTTATTATACATTAAATAGCAATATGCTATTTTATTTGAACGACCAACACGTCCTCTTAATTGATATAATTGTGATAATCCAAATCTATCTGCATCATAAATTATCAGTGTATTTGTATTAGGTATATCAATTCCAGTTTCAATAATAGTTGTACAAAGTAATACATTGTATATTCTATTAGTAAAATCTTCCATAATATTTTCTAGTTCATTTTTAGTCATTCTTCCATGTGCACATATAATTTTAGCATCTGGAACAAGATGTTCAATTTCTATTCTTTTACTTTCTAATTCACTAACGTTGTTAAATAGAATAAAACATTGACCTTCTCTTGATATTTCTTTATATATGGCATCTTTTATTATTTGCTTGTTTTCAGATAAAACATATGTTTGAACTGGATGTCTGTTCATAGGTGGCGTTTCAATTAATGATAAATTTCTAATTCCAACCATAGACATTTGTAAAGTACGAGGTATTGGAGTTGCTGAGAGAGTTAATACATCAACATTATTTTTATAATGTTTTATTTTTTCCTTATGTTTTACTCCAAATCTTTGTTCTTCATCAATAACTAATAAACCTAAATCTTTAAAACTAATATCATCACTTAATATTCTATGTGTTCCGATTAACAAATCAATTTTTCCTTCTTTAATTTTTTCGATTACTATGTTTGTTTTTTGAGGAGAAACAAATCTATTAAGAATTTCTATATTTATGGGAAATGATTTAAAACGCTCAATTGCGTTATTATAATGTTGGTTTGACAATATAGTTGTTGGACATAATATTGCTACTTGTTTTCCACCTAAAATGGCTTTAAAAATTGCACGAAAGGCTACTTCAGTTTTCCCGTAACCAACATCTCCACATAATAAACGGTCCATTGGAGTAGACTTTTCCATATCTTTTTTTATTTCTTCAATTACTTTTAACTGATCAGGTGTTTCATTAAAAGAAAATTCTTTTTCAAATTCTATTTGTTCTTTACCATCTTCTGGATAAGGAAATCCTTTTGTTGATTCCCTTATTGCGTAAAGTTTAAGAAGTTCTCCAGCAATATTTTCTATTCTTTTTTTTGCTTTTATTTTTGTTTTTTCCCATTCTAAACTTCCTAATTTATTTAATTTAGGTTGCACTCCTTCTTTCGAAGAGTATTTGTTAATAAATTCTATTTTTTCTACAGGAATATATAATTTATCGTTGTCTCTGTATTCAACCATTATATAATCTTTTTTTAAATTATTTTTTAGTAATGTTTTTATTCCTTTATAAATTCCTATTCCGTGACCAGAATGAACTATAAAATCTCCTATATTTAATTTGTTAATATCCCTTATTTTAGTTCCTAATTTAAATTTATTATTATACTTTACTTCTTTTTTCTTATTAAATAAATCATTCTCACTTATAATTATATAATCTTTTATTATAAAACTAGTATTTATTTTTTTTATAATTAAATTTATTCGATTCTCATAAATATCATTTTCATTTGTAAATATAAATTTTTTGTTATTTAACATTTCAATTATCTTATTTATTTTAAATCTATCTTTTGCACAAATAATAACTTTATTTTTTTCTAAATATTTATTTAATCTTTTGTTAATTAAATCTATACTACCTATAAAAGGTTCTAATTCTTTTGAATCGTATATAGATTTATTTTCTTTTTTAATTTTATTATCAAAATCATTAAAATAATTTTCTTCGAAGTTTGTAATTTTATAAAAATCATTCATATAAACATGATCGGATGGCATGTTATTGCTTATATTATAATTAAAAATCTCTTCACATAAATTTTTATAACTATTTTCAATTTGTTCATAATTGTTAAAAAAGCAAATTGACTTTTCTATTGTTGAGATATTTAAAGGAATTGTATATTTATTTAATTCGCTTTGCTTTAATCCGAACGTATCAATATCTTTTTCAATCAAAAACTCAGTATTTGGTTTAATAATAATTTTTTCTATATTTTTTGTTGTTCTTTGTGTATCAATATTAAAAATCTTTATACTTTCAATTGTATCTCCCCAAAATTCAATTCTAATTGGGTCGGGATAGTTTATGGGAAATATATCTATTACAAAACCTCTAGTAGATATCTCTCCTGTTCCGTTTATTATTACACTTCTTGAATAACCTATTTTGTATAATTTTTCTATTAAATCTTTTTTTGATAACTCATCATTTTTAGAAATAGTAATAATATTATCTAAAAAAATAGTTTTTGAAGGTAAAAACCTTAAATATCCCATTAGGTTTGTTACGATAATTTTAGGACTATTATCTATAGAATTAAATATAGTGTCTAGTCTTGTAGTTTTTAATTCTGGTGAAATAGCAAGTGCTTCGCTTGTCAAAAAATCATCCATTGGAAAAAGTAAAACATTGTCTTCAAAATTACAAATGTTTTGATAAAAGTTATTAGCTTCATATAATGTATTTGTGATTAAAATTACATTCTTTTTGTTCTTTTTATAATATTTGCTTACATAGAGAGCTTTAAGTTCTGGAGTCAGTCCACTTATGCTTTTTTCATCAATATCATTGAATAAATTATTAAACATTTTACTTTTCCTTTCTTACAACAAAAATGATATTTTCATATCATTAATTATACTTGTTCATTAAATTTTCAGGAGTTATGCTTCCAAAATCATTTAAAATATTATAAGCCTTATCCAAATCATCATTTATTAGAATAGTCTCATCTTTGCTAAATTTACCTAAAACATAGTTTTTTGTATCAATATTTTTATTATTTGAAATTCCTATTTTTATTCTTTTATAATTTTTAGTTCCTATACAAGATTCAATATTTTTTAAACCATTATGACCAGCACTTCCTCCAGACAATCTTATTTTCATTTTTCCTATCGATGTATCTAAATCATCATGTATTATTAAAATATCTTCTACATCAATTTTATAAAAATTCATAAATTGACTTATAACTTGTCCAGAAAGATTTATATATGTTTGTGGTTTTAAATAAATAAATTTTTCTCCATTTTTGATTTCTTCAGAAAAGATTCCATTCATTTTTTCCTTTTGATTTAATCCTTTTTCCTGTACATACTTATCAATAACCATAAACCCAACATTATGTCTTGTATTAGAATATTCTTTTCCAGGATTTCCTAATCCTACAATTAATTTCATTTTTCACCTACTTATTATGATATTTATTATATATTTCACTCTTAGGAATATTTCTTAATTTAGAAACCTTTTTTATTGCTTCCATTTGAGAAAATCCTTCCTCTATAAACATATTAATTTGCTCATTTATTGTTATATCATTAAAATCGTTAACTTCATTATTTCCCTCTATAAGGAAAACAATTTCACCTTTTATATCTTTAGTTTCTTCTATCACTTCTTTAACTGTACCACGATAAATTTCTTCAAATTTTTTACTTATTTCTCTTGCTACACACATTTTACGATTACCTAAAATATCAAGAACATTTTCTAGTGTTTTGGTTATTCTATGAGGGGCTTCATAAAAAATTATAGTGTTTTTAATGTTTTTTAATGTTTCAAGTTCTGTTTTTCTTTTCGATTCTTTACTGTTTAAAAAACCATAAAAAGTAAATGGCATTGGATTAAGTCCTGAACATATAAGTGCTGGAATTAAGGCAGTAGCTCCTGGTAGAGCTACAACATTGTAACCTTTTTCAATTGCATATTTAGCAATTTCAAAACCCGGGTCACTAATAACAGGAGTTCCTCTGTCACTAACTAATCCTATGCTTTTTCCATCTTCTAACAGATTAATTACCATTTCTTTATTTTTAATTTCATTATGTTCATGATTTGCAATCAGTCTTTTTTTTATATTGTAATGTTTTAAAAGAATTCCTGTAACTCTTGTATCTTCAGATAAAACAATTTCCACTTCATTTAGTATTTTCACTGCTCTATAGGTCATATCTTCCATATTTCCAATTGGAGTTGGAATTAGATACAATGTAGCAGAATTATTATAACTTTTTTGAGACATTTTATCACCTTTTTTCAAAATATTTAGAAATTTGTTTTGTATAGTTTCCATCTTTTTCATGAGAATAGATGGGGGGAAGAATTTTTATACCTGGTTTTCCATTTTTTGTACCTTCAATAAGTAAAATGTTGGCGTCTTCGTCTTCTCTTGGATGAACAAATCTTATTTTTTTGGGTTCAATATTATTAGCTTTCATTTCTAATATTATATCACTTAATCTTTCAGGTCTATGAACAATAGCTATTTTTCCATTGTTTTTTAATAATTTTTTACTAATTATAAACAATTTATTTAAATCTAACATTATTTCGTGTCGCGCAATTTTTTTATAGTCACTAATATTTAATTTTGAATTTTCATTATATTTAAAATATGGAGGATTACATGTTATTATGTCAAATTGATCAGATTCTAATTCTTTATAGTATTCATTTATATCTTTATTTATTATTTCAATTCTGTTTTCTAAATTATTAATTTTTACTGATTCTTTCGCTAAATCAGCTACTTCTTTTTGTATTTCAACACCATATATTTTAGCATTTGAAAATGTTGATAATATTAATGGTATAGGTGCATTTCCACAACCTATATCCATAATTTTTGTTACTCTTTTATTTATTGTAACAAAATTTGGTAAAAGCACTGAATCAAGAGAAAAATTAAACATATTTTCATCCTGCATTATATATAAATTATTATACCCTAATAAATAGTTTTTAATTTTACTCATTACATTTCTTTTCTATTTCGCCGACATTAGGAATAAACACAGTATATTTTTTTTCTAAAATATTTATACTTACTACTTTTCCTTCTCCTTCTGAAATAACAATCTTGCTTCCTAGGGCTGGTAGACATTTTCTACATTCTTTATAATTTTCATCTTCATATTTTAAACAACATAATAATCTTCCGCAAACACCATTTATTTTACTTGGGTTTAAAGCCAAATTTTGATCTTTTGCCATACTAATTGAAACAGAATCAAAATCTGTTAAAAATTTATTACAACAAAAGCATCTTCCACAAGGACCTATTCCTCCTATTTCCTTTGCTTTATCTCTAACTCCAATTTGTCTTAATTCAATTCTAGTCTTATAAATAGATGCTAACTCTTTAGCTAAGTTTCTAAAATCAATTCTACTATCAGCTAAAAATCTAAAAATAAGTTGGTCTCTATCAAATGTGTACATACAATCTACAATTTGCATTTTTAATTCGTTTTTCACTACTAATTCTTTACATTTTTTCAAAGCAATTAAAGCATCGCTGTTGTTTTTTTTGTTTTCATCATAGTCAGATTTTGTTGCAATTCTAATGACTGGTTTCAATTCTGATTTTAATATATTCTCATTAAATTTTTCCGGATTGCTTGTTGTTTTCCCAAATTGAAGCCCTTTTTCAGTTTTTACAATTACTGTTAAATCTTTTTTAAGTTCTATATCATTTGTATTGAAATAATAACTTTTTCCTTTTTCTTTAAAAGATACTTTAATCATTTCTTTCATTTAAATTCCTCCAAGTTCAATTATAAGTTTATCTAAAAATAGATTGTTATTAACATTAAAAAAAAGTTTTTTTTGATTTCTTATTATAACATTAATTTTAGATAATAAAACATCATTGTCTGTTTTTTCAGTTATTTTTTTTATTATATCACTATACTCAATGAAATACTCGATACTTAATCCATTTTTATAATTAATTATTTCTTTATAAAATAAAATAAGTAATTCTGTTGCTATATAAATTTGTTCTTTAGTTTTAAATTGGTTTAAAAAATATTTGTTTTCAAATAATAAAGCACCTTTTTTATATTTTTCTATACATAATATAAATTTTATTAAATTCTCGATTTTTGCAGTAATATTTTCTATTGATTCTGTCCCATCTAAATTTTTATAAATTTTTTCTAATGTTTTTTCACTTCTAACATCATTTTTTAGATCAATTATTTGACATCTAGAAATAATAGTTTTCATTAATTGAAATCTATTCTCAACTAACAAGATTGCAATTATACCTTCTTCTGGTTCTTCTAAAAATTTTAAAATTGCATTTGATGTTACTTTATTTAGTTTTTCGCATTCTTTTATTATATATATTTTGTATTTCCCACAAATTGGTTTTGTTTTAAACTCGTTTTGAAGATTTATTATATCTTCCTTTTTGTACTGTAAATTTTCTGTAGATACAATTCTAAAATCAGGATAACTATTTTCTAGTAATAGATTGTAAATATCTTTTTTTTGTGAAAATATGTCTGCTGCAAAAGCTAATGCAAAATCAAAAGATTTCTCATACTTTTTTGTTTCAATAATATAAGCATGAGATATTAAATCTTTTTTTATCGCATTAGATAAAATTTTATAAGCAATTTTCTGATCATTACAATATTTTTCTAACATCTGCACCTCTTCTAGAAAATTATTATTAACATTAGAATTAAAAATATAAATCCATAAAGTTTAAATAAATAAACAAGAAATAGAGTATAAATATTAATAGGTATTAATAAATTTAAAGGATACATAATCATATTGTATCCATAAATCAATAAAAAACTATAAATAAATCTTTTTAATATATTAATAAAATTTTTCATTATATCACCATTATAAACTATGGTAATAAAAGCATAATATTCTATATTTTAGATATTTTTTTTCTATCTTCTAGAGCCATTTCTAAAGTAAAAGTGTCTAGATAATCTATATCCGCTCCCATAGGAACGCCATGTGCTATTTTTGATACTGTAGTTTTTGTATCTTCTAACATTTTTAAGATATAAAGTGATGTTGTTTCACCTTCAATACTCGTTTTAACGGCAATAATAACTTCCTCAATATCCTCATCCTTTATTCTTTTAAATAAGGATTTTAGATTAATATCTTCTGGATTAATCCCGTCTAAAGGAGATATAAGTCCATCTAGAACATGGTATAGTCCATTAAACGAACCAGTTTTTTCGAATAGATTAATGTTTTTTGGTTCTTCTACTACACATATTGTTTTATTTTCTCTACTTTTATTATTACAAATACTACAAATATCATCAGTACTATAATTATTACATTTTTTACATCTTTTAATTTCATATTTAGCTTGAATTATGCTTTTAGAAAATGTATCAACTGTTTTATTATCTAATTTAATAGTAGCTAATGCCATTCTTTCTGCTGTCTTTTCACCTATTCCAGGTAATCTCTTAAAGCAATTAATTAAATTTATTATAGGTTCTGGATAGTTCATTAAAATAAACCTGGCATTCCTTGAGCATATTTACCCATTTTTTCCTCAGTTACTTTTTCTATTTTACATAGAACATCATTCATAGTAACTTGCAATAAATCTTCAAGAATTTCAATATCATCTGAGTCTAGCATGTCTTTATCGATTTTTACTGAGTTTATCTTTTTATCTCCTGTAGCAGTTATTTTTACAAATGATGTTTCACTTGAAAATTCCATTTTATCTATTTCTTCTTTAGACTGCATCATATCCTTTTGCATTTTTTGTGCTTGTTTCATTAAAGCTTGTATATTCATATTTTTCTCCTATTCATATTCGATTAATGATCCATATATTGAATCTAAATCGTTATTTTCTTCTTCTATTTTTTTTATCAAACTATTAAATACGCCATTGTCTTCTTCTATATAATCATATAGATTAACACCATTTTTTAGTGATTCGTTAAATTTTTCTTTTATTATTTCCCATTCTTCCAACACTATGGCTGTTACCTTAAATTCTTTTTCGAAAACTTTGTTTATTAATTTTTCAATAGCTTTTATATTTTTATTAAATGATAATACTGATAATGCCGTGTCATAGACAAATACTAAATATTCATTAGAGGCAATTTTTAATTCTCCATCCAAAATAATATCAGCAGCATAGGAAAATTCATTATCAAAAGAATAATTTTTAAATTTATTAACATTATTTCTATAATTAATTAATGTTTGCTTCGAAAAATTAGAGAGTGCATTATTTACTCTTATTTCTTTTAGTTTATCCATTATATTTTCGAAAGAATCACAATCTTTTATATTGCAATTATTTTCATCTAAAGCAATACTTTTTGTAATCTCTTCTTCATCATCATGATTATTACTGTTAGATTCATTAAATTTTTCTTTGTTTTTGACAATATTATATTCTTCTTCCGATTTTAATGCATTACTTTCTTGCACAACTCTTTCTTTTTCATTTATTTTGTTTTCTTCTTTTTCAAAATCTATATTATCTATAATTTTATCTTCAAATATAATTTTAATATCCTGATTTAATTCTGAACAAAATTTAATAAAAATTAATTCTAGTGCTAATTTTGGATCGTTACTAATTTTAATATCATTTATTCCTTTATTTAACACATCAATAACTTTCATTATTTCTTTTTTTTCAATAACCTTAAATGGTGTATAAATTTCATTATTTTCAACTAAACTAATATCAATATTTAATAGTAATATATTTTTCAAATTTAATAATACTTCTTCAGCTATTTTAACTATATTTTTCCCATCATCATAGAATTTATTTATCTTTTTTAATAAATTGCTTATATCTTTATTAAACAAATCTCTAATAATTTCTAATACGCTCATTTTGTCTATAGAACCGTTTATTTCGTGAATATCTTCAAGTGTTATTTGGTCATCACTATATGAGTTAACTTGGTCTAGAAGGCTTATACAGTCTCTCATACCACCATCTGCTAATCTTACTATTTCTTTTATTGCGTCATCTGTTACATTTATGTTTTCTTCGTTAGCAATTTTTTTGATTCTATTAATCATACTAGTATTATTTATTTTTTTAAAATCAAATTTTTGACATCTAGATAGAATTGTTGAAGGTATTTTATGAGGTTCAGTGGTTGCTAATATAAATATTACATGTGCTGGAGGTTCTTCTAAGGTCTTTAATAAAGCATTAAAGGCTCCAGTTGTAAGCATATGGACTTCATCAATTATATAAATTTTATATTTTCCATTTGTTGGAACGTAATTTACTTTGTTTCTTATTTCTCTTATTTCATCTATTCCATTATTAGATGCAGCATCTATTTCTATAATATCTGTACTTTGTTTATCAATGATTTGTAAACACGAACGACACTTGTTACAAATCAGTTCATCATCTGATAAACAATTAACAGCCTTACCTAATATTTTTGCAACGGATGTTTTTCCCGTTCCTCTTGGACCACTAAAGATGTATGCATGAGATAATTGATTATTTTTTATAGCGTTTTTTAAAGTTTTTATAATAACATCTTGTCCAACAACATTTTCAAACGTTGAAGGTCTATATTTTCTATATAATGCTTGGTACATTTTATCACCTCTTTATATTAAATTATAACATAATTATATTTTTAAAAAAAGGAATAGACTTTACTATTTCCTTTTATCTTTAAAAAAATCAACTAATAACTTAGAACAACCTATAACATTTAAATTTTCTATATGTTCAGGTTTATAATTGTTCTTATTTTCAAAAACATTATCTATGCTTTTTACATATCCAAATTTATTGGAAGTAGTTCCATAGTATATATTTTTTAATCTACTTTGTATTATAGCACCGCAACACATTAAACAAGGTTCAAGTGTTACATAAAGATCGCAGTCATCTAAATGCCAAGTTTTTAGTTTTTTACACGCAATTTCAATTGCTATTATTTCAGCATGTTTTGTCGAACATTTTTTTAATTCCTTTTTATTATGAGCTTTTGCTATTATCTTATTATTTTTAACTATAACTGCTCCGACAGGAATATCATTATGTTTCAAAGCTTTTTTTGCTTCTTTAATTGCTTCATTCATAAAATCATTAATTTGTATCACTCCTAGATATAAAAAAGCACACACATTTAGTGGGTTTTAAGGCTGCTGTCTTCCAACTCTGACCTGATTCAACCATAAATGTTGTGCATATTAAATATACAACAATAATTATTTTTATGCAAATATTATTGTATACTAACGTTTTTAATTATTATTTTTTTATGTTTCACGTGGAACATTGATTTAAATTAATTATATTTTTTAAATTCTATTTCCTGAGAAATTATTATTTAATATGATTTGATTTGATTATGTTTCACGTGGAACATTGTTTTAGCACTAATAGTTTTAATTATTGTTCTTTATGTTTCACGTGGAACATTGTTTTAACACTAATAGTTTTAATTATTATTCTTTATGTTTCACGTGGAACATTGATTTGATATTAATAATTTTAATGATTGTTCTTTATGTTTCACGTGGAACATTGATTTGATATTAATAATTTTAATGATTGTT
>JAVWTD010000005.1:30489-64742 GCA_036667875.1 Bacilli bacterium | reverse complement strand
ATATTAAGTAATCTTTATTATATCCAAATAATAAAAAATAAAAAATATATAGAAAAACACGAAAAAGAATCAACAAAAATTATATACGGAGAAACAGCCCCAAGAGGAAGAATATTAGACAGAAATGGTAAAATACTAGTAGACAATAAACCAGTAAAAGTAATCTACTATAAAAAAGAAATAGGAGTTACCATAGAAGAAGAAATAAAAATAGCCAAAAAAGTATCCGAACTAATAGACTTAAATACCATAGCATGTACTGAAAAAAACTTAAAAGACTATTGGCTAGTTAGTAATGACTCAAAAAAACTAATAACAAAAAACGAAATAGAAAAATATAAAAATCGTCAATTATCAGAAGAAGACATTTATAACCTAAAATTAAAAAGAATAAAAGACACAAGCACAATAAACAAAGAAGAAGCCTACATATATTACCTTATGAATAAAGGATATAAATACGAAGAAAAAATAATCAAAGAAAATGCAACCATTTATGAATACGCAATAATAGCAGAAAACATGAACCAAATAAAAGGATATAACGTAAAACTAAGTTGGGAACGAATATACAACTATGGAAACACCTTAAAAACTATTTTTGGAAATGTCGGAATGATAACAAAAGAAAACAAAGAAGTCTACATAAAAAATGGACACATGAATACCGACATAGTAGGTAAAAGTTATTTAGAATATCAATACGACAAATATTTAACAGGCAAGAGAAATAAATATTCTCTAAAAAATAATGTTTATACCCTAATAGAAGAAGGAGAAAAAGGAAACGACATATACCTTTCAATAGACATAGATTTACAACAAAAAACAGAAGAAATAATAAAAAGAAACCTAACCAGAGCCAAAGAAGAACCAAATACAGAATATTTAAATAAATCCCATGTAATAATAACAGACCCAAAAACAGGACAAATAAAAACATTCGCATCAATTACACTAATAGACAATAAATTTTATGACAATACAGCCTCACTAATAACCTCATCCGTAACTGTCGGTTCGACCGTTAAAGCAGCATCACACATAGTTGGCTACAATAATGGTGGATTAAGAATAGGCGAAGTTAGAGAAGACAGTTGCATTAAAATAAAATCAACACCAGAAAAATGTTCATTTAGATACCTTGGAGTATTAAATGATATAAGTGCCCTAAAATACTCTTCAAATACATTTCAATTTCATACTGCAATAAAAGTAGGGAAAGGCTATTATTCCTATGACAACCCACTAAGCCTAGATTTAAATGCCTTCAAATTATATCGAGAAACATTTAAAGAATTTGGACTTGGACTTAAAACTGAAATAGACCTACCAAACGAAAAAATTGGATTTATCGGCAAAAGTGATGTAGCAGGACACCTATTAGATCTCGCTATTGGACAGTATGACACATATACACCTATCGAACTATCTCAATATGTTTCAACGATTGCCAACAAAGGAGAAAGACTTAAACCATTTTTAGTAATGTACATCAAAGATAATAAAAACAACAACATAATAGAAAACAAACCATCAATTATAAACAAAATAACAACCGAACCAATTTACTTCAGTAGAACATTAGAAGGACTAAGAGAAGTCCTAACACCAGGAGGAACAGGCTATTATTATATAGAACCCACATTTAATCCCGCTGGAAAAACAGGAACTTCCCAAAGTTTTATAGATTCAAACAAAGACGGTAAAATAGACACCGAAACAATATCCTCATCATTCGTAGGATATGCACCATATTACGATCCAACCGTTACATTTACAGTAATTAATCCAGATATTGCAGTTATAAATAATAATGAATATACATCATTTATAACCAAAAGAATTACAAAAGAAGTATCAGATATATATTTTAATATGTATAATAAGTAAAATAACTCAAAAAAAACTTTTCATTTGTCGTTTTATTTGCTATAATATGTACGTATGAAACGAGAAGGAGGGAAAATCATGGCAAAAAAAGGCGAAAATAGAGAAAGAATTACTCTTCAATGTACAGAATGTAAAATGGAAAACTACCGTACAGAAAAAAACAAAAGAAACACTACAGAACGTTTAGAATTAAACAAATTCTGCCCAAAATGTAGAAAATCTACTTCACATAAAGAAAAAAAATAGTAGCACATTTTATTTAAAATTGACTACTCTTTTTATCTAATGAAATGAAACAACGGAGGTAATTATGTTTAATATTAACGATATAAAAAATGGTATGACTTTTCTTTTCGAAGGTAATATATATCAAGTTGTTGAATTTCAACACGTAAAACCAGGAAAAGGAGCAGCTTTTGTTAAAGCTAAATTAAAAAACCTTAGAACTGGCTCAAATGTTGAAAAAACATTTAATACAAGTATTAAATTAGAAAAAGCAATGATTGAAAAAAATGAAATGCAATTTCTATATGCTGACGGAAAAACATGTAATTTCATGAATATGGAAACATACGATCAAAGTGAACTTACTAAAGATCAAATCGGCGCTAATGCAGAATTCTTAAAAGACGGTTTAAATGTATACGTAACATATTTTCAAGGAGAAATGTTAGGATTAGAATTACCTGACAAAATTGAATATACTGTTGAAAGTACAGAACCTGCAGTAAAAGGAAATACCACAAATAATGCAAAAAAAGATGCATTCATGGATAATGGATTAATGGTAAAAGTACCATTATTCATTGAACAAGGTGAAAAGATTATCGTTTCTACCAAAGACGGAGAATACGATTCAAGAGCCTAAGTATTAAAAAGTTAAAAATAATCTTAACTTTTTTTTTGCTATTGATTTAAATATTTTATTATAGTATATTATAAGTAGGCTGTAATTATGAAAGAGGTTATAGTATGGGAACAAAATTAACAGAAGAAAAATATAAAGAACTAAAAAAATTAGCAATCCAAGAACATAAAAAATTTAATGTAGAACAACTAGAAGCATTAGAAAAAGATAAATTAGTTACAGAACAAGTGCAAAAAAAGAATTTTGAAAATGACGAAATGAGAGAAATTTTTATCGCAAATTTTCTGATACCAGATGACCAAAAATTCTATCAAACCTACATAGATAATGGAAAAAGTATAAAAAAAAGTGCTGAAATATTAAACGTTCCAGATAAAGTAGTTTTCACAAGAGTTTTTGAATTAGGAAAATACAGTTCTTACATTACTAACTTAAAAGGTAAAAAAGGAGAAGACAAAATGAAAGAAATAGAAATTATTGATACATTACCTTTAGGATCTTATGAAACAAAAGAAGAAAACATCGTAGAAGATGGTGCTAATTACGCAATAACAAAAATTAATATGCTTATAGAAGCTAATGAAGCCAAAGACAAAACAATTGATAGCCAAACAAGAACAATAAAAAAATTAAATGATGATGTAGACACACTACAATATCAAAATAATGAACAAAACGATATGATAAATAATCTTGAATCAGACAAGTCAAAACTTGAACATAAATGTAATGAACAAGAAAATATGATCAAACAATATGAAAAAGAAAGAATGATTTTATTAAAATATAAAGAAAATTATGACAAAATAGTATCATTTCTTGCAAAAAATGAACAAAAAGTACAAAATGAGATAAAAAAAGTATAATTTTGGTTGACAAACAATATAAATATTAGTATAATTGTAAATATACAAAAAGGAAAGAAGAAGTTTCCACTTCTCACCCGATGACGAATAGTCGTGGGTAAATGCCAAAATAAATATTACTAATGTAATATATTTATAAGGTTATTTAGGTGGATACTATTCGTATTCACTTTTTTATTGGAGGTGTTCGTATAGCAGTTAAAGGAAAAGATTTGTTGATTAATGAACAGATCAGAGCAAAAGAAGTATTAGTTATTGGTCCAAATGGAGAACAACTAGGCCTTAAGAATATTAAGGATGCACAAACGCTTGCAACTTATGCAGGATTTGATTTAGTACTTATCAATCAAACAGGTAATCCACAAGTATGTAAAATAATGGATTATAATAAACATAAGTATGAAACAAAGAAAAAAAATAAAGAAAACTTGAAAAAACAAAGAGAAACAAATTTAGAATTAAAAGAATATCGTTTATCAGTAACAATCGATATCGCCGATTTTAATACTCGTGTTAAAAATTCTAGTAAGTACTTAGAAAAGGGTCATAAAATCAAAGTATCTATGAAATTTAGAGGTAGAGAAATGGCTCATCCTGAATTAGGTAAAGATGTTTTACTTCGTTTTGCAAACGCAGTTGGAGAAATTGCAGAAATTGAGCAACAACCTAAATTAGAAGGTCGTTACATGAATATGATACTAATACCGAAAAAAGAAAAATAGGAGGATTATTATGCCAAAATTAAAAACACATAAAGGAACAAAAAAAGTATTAAATGTACGTTCAGGTGGATCAATTAAAATAGGTCATCCAGGAACAAGACATAACACAGGAAAAAATAATGCTGCTTCAAATAGAGGTGGAAGAAGCCAATCAGAATTAAATAATTCAGACTTCAAAAGATTAAAAAACATTATATAATAAGTAAGATTTAAGGAGGAATATTATGCCAAGAGTTAAAGGTGGTACAATTAGTCGTGCCCGTCACAAAAAAGTTTTAAAACAAGCCAAAGGATATTTTGGAAGTAAACATAGATTATATAAGACTGCTAACGAACAAGTTATGCATTCAGGTAAATATGCTTATAGAGATAGAAAACAAAAGAAAAGAGATTTCAGAAAATTATGGATTACAAGAATTAATGCTGCATGTCGTGAAAATGACATAAGTTATTCAAAATTCATCAATGGATTAAGTATTGCTGGAATTGAAATCAATAGAAAAATGTTAAGTGAATTAGCTATTCAAAACATGCCTGCATTTGCAGAATTAGTAAAATTAGCTAATGAAGCTTTAAGTGGTAATTTAAAAGAAGTTGAAGCTCCTAAAAAAGAAGTTGAAGCTCCTAAAAAAGAAGTTAAAGTTACAGCAAAAAAAGAAGTTAAAAAAGATTTAACATCATTAACAGTTGCTGAATTACGTGAAATGGCAAAAGCTAAAAACGTAAAAGGTGCTTCTACTATGAAAAAAGCAGAATTAATAGATTCATTAAAATAGTCAAAAGACTATTTTTTTATTGACTATATCATATAATTTGTATTATAATTATTTTACATTTAGGAGGAAAAACATGAAAAATCTATATATTGACTTCGATGGAGTTATTATGAACACAATAGAAATCAGTTACGAAGACATGAAAAGAGAAGAAATAGATCAAACAGATATAAATGCAATCAAGAAATTTTATTCCAACTTAGATTGGGATAATCTATTAAAAAGATCCTCAATAATTAACGATGGAATTAATTCAATAAAAAGAATATTAGAAAGCGAACTATTTGAAGTTACAATCCTAACCCATGTAAACTCACTTAATGAAGCAATACACAAAATAAAATATATTAGAAAATATTTTAAAGACATAACAATAATACCGGTACCTAGAGAATTATCTAAAACAGACATGGTACACGTTAATAATTCAATTTTAATTGATGACTATGCTGGAAATCTTACAGAATGGAAAGAAAAAGGCGGAATAGCCATTAGATTCTCACCAAAAATGAACGGAAAAGGATTCATAGTTTTAGATAAATTAGACCAAATTTTAGACATGAAAGAAATATTTTCTTAATATTTCTTTTTTGTGGTATCATAATAATGAGGAGATAAAAAAATGCAGGAAATCATAAATACAATTATAGAAAATTTAAAAGAATTAGAAAGTTCATCGCCACAAATTCTAAGCCTAATAATAGGCATGTCAGTCATTGTATTAGAATCAATGATACCTATTCTACCCCTAGCAGTCTTTATTGCTCTAAACATGCTCTTATTCGGAAATTTCATAGGATTTACCATATCATGGATAGCAACATGTCTAGGATGTTTCCTATCTTTCTATATAGTAAGAAAAGGATTAAGAGAACCATTTGAAAAAAAATCAGAACAAGCAAAAACCATAAAAAAAATCATGAAAATAATAAATAAAATCAGTTTACCAAACTTTGTTTTAATTATATCAATGCCTTTCATGCCTGCTTTCGCAATTAATATTGCAGCAGGATTATCAAAAATAGATGCCAAAAAATTCATAGCATCAATACTAATATCCAAACTAATAATAGTATACTTTTGGGGATTTATAGGAACAACTTTTCTTGAAAGCGTATCAGACCCATTTGTGATACTACAACTACTAACACTATTATTAATAGCATATATTGTATCTAAACAAATAATGAAAAAATATAAAATAGATTAGGAGGACATGAAATGGATTATATAATAATTGGACTTTTAATATTAATTTTAATATTAGTAATAATATCAATCACTAAAAATATAAACGAAACAAACATTACAGAAAGATTAGGAAGATTAGAAACAAATACAATAAAAGAATTAGGTTTATTCAATTCAACTATAACCAAAGAACTAAACGAAGACTTTACAAAATTAAACGATAAAATAGAAGATAAACTAAGACAAATAGATGATCGTGTAAACGAAAGAATAGACCAAAACTTTGAAAAAACAAACAAAACTTTTAATAATGTTTTAGAAAGATTAACTAAAATAGATGAAGCTCAAAAGAAAATCGATAACCTATCTAACGATATTATCTCTCTACAAAGTATATTAACAGATAAAAAAACAAGAGGAATATTTGGTGAAGTAAATCTTAAAAATATTCTAGTAAATATATTTGGAGAAAACAACAATAAACTATATAAAATGCAATATAGTCTACCTAATAATACTATAGTAGATGCAGCATTATTTGCACCATCACCACTAGGAACTATAGGAATAGACTCAAAATTCCCACTCGAAAATTATCAAAGAATGATGGACAAAAAAAATAGTCAAGAAATAAGGGAACACGCCGAAAAACAATTTGCAACAGACATGAAAAAACACATTGACGCTATTCACGATAAATATATAATTCCAAATGTAACTTCAGACCAAGCAATCTTGTTTCTTCCAGCAGAAGCAATATTTGCAACTATAAATGCTTACTACCCCGATATAATTTCCTATTCTTATAAAAAACGTGTTTGGATCACAAGTCCAACTACATTAATAAGTACCCTTACAACAATTCAAGTAATTGTTAAAAATATTGAAAGAGATAAACACGCTAATATTATACATCAAGAACTAAACCTACTAGGATTAGAGTTTAGAAGATACAAAGAACGCTGGGATAAATTATATAGAAGCATAGAAACAGTTTCAAGTGATGTAAAAGAAATACATACTACAACAAGTAAAATAACTAAACGCTTTGATTCCTTAAACATGTGTGAAATTGACGAAATCAAGGAAACTTATTGAATAATAGGTTTTTTTCTTTCTTTTATCTACAAAATAAGGTATTATAACATTAAGGGTGAGGTAGAATGGAAAAAAATATTATAGAATTATTAAACAAAAACAATGCTTTAAGCAAAGAAGAAATCAGTACTTATTTAAAAGTAGACTTAGAAACTACAGAAGGATTGTTAGAAAAACTAACAAACAACCTTGAAATTACAAAGACACAAAATAATAAGTTTACAAAATTTAACACTAACAAATATGTAAAGGGTACTTTACAAATTACAAAAAAAGGTTATGGATTCGTAAAAACAAACGAAGAAAAAGACATACTAGTAGAAACTAAAAACTTAAATGGAGCCATAAATGGAGATATAGTTGCCGTTACAATTCTTAACAAAGAACAAAACACAGGCAAAATAGCACTTATAAAAGAACGCGAAAACAAACAAAAAGTAGGAGAAATTGTTAATAAACAAGGAAAATGTTATGTAGTATTAGATGACAAAAAATTTATATATCAAGTAATAATATCTAACGCTAATTTAGTAGATGGAATGAAAGTATCCGTAAAACTTGATAAGATGATTAACGAAAACACTTATAGTGCATCACTAATTAGTATACTAGGGCATAAAGATGACCCAAATATTGATTTACTATCAGTAACAACCGAATATGGTATTTATAAAGACTTTAATAAAGACGTTATTAGAGAAGTAAACCAAATAAAACCATTTGTAACAAAAGAAGAAATCGAAGAAATACTTAAAAAAGGTGGATTAGACCTTAGAGAAGAAAAAATATTTACAATAGATGGTGATGACACAAAAGATATAGATGACGCCATATCCGTAAAAGTATTACCAAACAATAATTTTCAAGTAGGTGTACACATTGCCAATGTAAGTCACTATGTCAAACCTGGAACAGCACTATTTAAAGAAGCAACCCTAAGAGGAACCAGCGTATATATTCCAGGAAGTAGTATTCCAATGTTACCAAGAGAATTGTCTAATGGAATCTGCTCTCTTAATCCAAATGAAGAAAGACTAGCATTATCATTTATAATGGAAATTGATAACGAAGGTAATGTTTTATCATTTGACGCTAAAGAAAGTATAATAAAATCTAAAATACAAATGACTTATAAAAACGTAAACAAAGTAATAGAAAATAATGAAATACCAGAAAATTATGAAAATTATATAGAAGAATTAAAACTACTTAATTATATTTCAAAACTACTTCGTTTAAAAAGAAAACAAGCCGGAAGTATAGACTTTGACATGCAAGAAAATAAAATCGAAGTAAACGAATTAGGAAAACCAACTAACATATCCCTAAGATACCGTGGAGAAGCTGAAAAATTAATCGAAGATTTTATGGTCGAAACAGGAGCAAACGCAAGCATATTTCTAGACAAATTCAAAAAAGAATCAAAAGAAATAAGCCACGTCTATAGAAGCCATGACTTGCCAAACCAAAGAAGATTAAGAAAATTCAAAACATTTCTAACAAGTCTAGGATATAAAAACTTATCATCATTAATAGATGATAAAGACCCTAAAAAAATTGCAACCCTAATAAATGCAATAAAAACAAAAGAAAACAACACAATACTTGAAAGAGAACTTTTAAAATGCATGGCAAAAGCAGTATATAGTACTGAAAACAAAGGACACTTCGCATTAGCCCTCCCATCGTATTGTCAAACAACATCACCAATAAGAAGATCAGGAGACTTACTGAATCATATATTAATTAAAGATAATATATATAACAATCAAGTTGTAACAATAAATAAAGAAAAAGACTTAACAACATTAGCAGAATATGCATCAAACAGTGAAAGAAATGCAGCATCATGTGAAAAAGAAGCCAACAAAATGAAAACAGCCGAATATATGGAAAAGAATATCGGATTAGAATACGAAGGAATAATAACAGAAACAAACTCTTATGGATTTTATGTCGAATTAGACAACCTAGTAGAAGGATTTGTATCAATTAGAAGCCTTAGTGACGATAACTATACATATAATAGTCAAAACTGTAAACTTATTGGTGAAACAACAAAAAGAAGCTTTTCCCTAGGGGATAAAGTAACAATAATCGTTTTAAATGCTTGTAAAAAAGACAGAACAATCGATTTTGTAATTAAAGGATTAGAACAAAGAGAACCCAAAAAAATCAAAAAAAAGAAAAAATCAAAAAAATAATATAGCCAAATGCTATATTTTTTTTAATATTTATAGTATGATTAGTATGGTGATAAAATGGAAGAAAAAATATTAGAATTATTAAAAAAAGACGACCACGCTAAAAGTGTATATGATATATACGATATTTTAGGATTAAAAACAACCCAAGATTTAAAGGATTTAGTAAAAGAATTAAACGCTCTAGAAGATAGTTTAAAGATTTATCGTACAAAAAAAGATAAATTTCTATTATTTCAAAATTCTAATTTAAAAATTGGTACATTTACAGGCAATAAAAAAGGATTTGGATTTGTTGACATTGAAGGTGATGAAGATGTTCATATTTCACACACAAAAACAAATAATGCAATCCACGGAGACAAAGTTATAGTTGAAATAACAAGTGGAAACGAGAAAGATTTAGATGGAAGAATCATAAGAATTGTTGATAGAAACTTAAATGATTTAGTTGGAGAATATATTGTCAAAGACGACAAAGGTATGATTATACTAGATGAAAACAAAATAAGTATAACAATTTTTATTCCAAAAGAATTTTCATTAGGTGCAATTCCAGGACATAAAGTTTTAGTTAAAATAAAAGAAAAATTAAAAGATAATAATTACAACGGAGAAATAATAAGAATTTTAGGACATAAAACAGACCCAGGAGTTGACATTTTATCAGTAACTGCAAAATATGGCATAAATGATGAATTTTCTAAAGAAGTAATAGATGAAACAGAAAAATTACCAGATTTTGTTAGCGAAGAAGAAATGAAAAATAGAAAAGACCTAAGAAATGAAATAATCTTTACAATTGATGGAGATGACACAAAAGATATAGACGACGCAATAAGCGTAACAAAACTAGACAATAACAACTATAAACTAGGAGTACATATAGCAGACGTAAGTTATTATGTAAAAGATAATACAAAACTAGATGAAGAAGCTTATGAAAGAGGAACAAGTGTTTACTTAGCAGATAGAGTAATACCAATGTTACCAAGAAAATTATCTAATGGTATTTGCTCACTTAATCCAGATGCAGATAGACTAGCAATCTCATGTGTAATGGAAATTAATGAAAAAGGTGACGTAGTTGATTATGATATTTTTGAAAGTGTCATAAAATCAAAAAAACAAATGACTTATAAAAATGTTAATAAAATATTAGAAGGAAAAGAAACACCAGAAGGATATGAAGAATATAAAGAAGCACTTCTAGACATGGAAGAAATTGCCAAAAGACTTAGAAAAAACAAAATTAAAAGAGGCTATATTGACTTTGAAATCGACGAAGCAAAACTTATTGTTGGTGATGATGGACAAGTTACAGATGTAGTACTAAGGGATAGAGGTCTCGGAGAAAAACTTATCGAAGACTTTATGATAGCCGCAAACGAAACAGTTGCAACACATATTTATTTTATGGAATTACCTTTTGTATATCGTATTCACGGTGTACCAAATGAAGAAAAAATAGGAAATTTCTTAAAATTCATAGCAGTGCTTGGATATAAAGTAAATGGTCAAGTAAAAGAAATTACACCAATTGCCATGCAAAATTTACTAGAACAATTAAAAGAAACAAAAGAATTTCATATCTTATCAGCATTATTATTAAGAACAATGCAAAAAGCAGTATATGACAAAAATAATATTGGACACTTTGGTTTAGCAAGTAAATGTTATACACATTTCACTTCACCAATTAGAAGATACCCAGATACTACCGTTCATAGACTATTAAGAACTTATTTATTCAAAAATGATATTTCCAAAGAAACAATTGCTTACTGGGAACAAAAACTTCCATTACTTACAGAACACTCTTCTGAAAAAGAAAGAGCAAGTGTAGAATGTGAAAGAGAAGTAGACGAAATGAAAATAGCAGAATATATGGAAAAACACATAGGAGAAGAATTTGACGGAATAGTAAGTAGTGTGGTAAACTTTGGAGTATTCGTTCAATTACCAAATTTAATTGAAGGACTTGTAAAAATAGACGATTTAAAAGGAGACAGATTCATTTTTGATGAAACAACATTCTCATTAATTGGACAAAAAACCAAAAAAATATATCGTCTTGGAGACTCGTTACATGTAAAAGTAAAAGGAGCATCAAAAGAAGCAAGAACAGTAGACTTCGAATTAGCACCTATTAGTAACGAAACTTCAGAATAAGGAAGTAGGTTGTAAAATGGCAAAAACAAAAAAGAAAAAAATAATTTATGGGATACTAATATTTAGTTTATTATTAATTACTTCTGTATCCCTCTTCTTTCTTATGAATAAAAAAGAAGAACCAAAAAAAGAAAAACCAGAAGAGCCAAAAAAACCATTAGTAGAAAACTTTAGTTTTAACTTTATTGGAGCAGGGGATGCCTTAATTCATAATGGAGTTTATAACGATGCCGCAACAGGAACTGTAGACGCTAATGGTTATCAACAATATAATTTCAATAAAATGTTTCCTGATATAAAAGAAATAATAGAACCTTATGATTTAAAATATTATAATCAAGAAACTGTTATTGGTGGAAAAGCCTTAGGATTATCAAATTATCCTAATTTTAACTCACCAGACGAAATAGGAACAAATCTTACCGATGATATTGGATTTAATATGGTAAGTTTAGCAAGCAATCACACAATGGATAAAGGAATTGTAGGAGCAGAATATTCAACAGAATTTTGGAGTAAAAAACCAAATGTTTATAAAACAGGATCATACCGATCATTCGAAGAAAGAAACAATACTGAAATAAGAACAATCAATGGAATTTCTTATGCAATGCTAAATTATACATACGGACTTAATGGAAATCCCTTTCCAACAGGAAAAGATTACTTAGTAAATCTTTGGCCAGTATCAAGCGATGCAGAATTTGAAGCTTATAAAGTTCAAGTAAAAAAAGATGTTGATGCTATAAGAAATAAAGTCGATGTTTTAATGGTAGCAATGCATTGGGGAAATGAATACGTTCATACACCCAATACTTACCAAAGAAACGCAGCAGAATACTTAGCATCACTCGGAGTTAACGTTATAGTAGGTGCACATCCTCACGTTATTCAACCAATTGAATATATAGGAGACACACTTGTCATTTACTCACTTGGAAACTTAATTTCTGCACAAGATGGAACAATAAAAAGAGTAGGAATGCTCGCATCATTTACAGCAAAAAAAGAAACAACCAACGGAAAAACGACAAAAATTGAAATAACAGACGCAAAAGCAGACTTAATTTGGACTCATTATAATTATTATAGAAATTTTAAAATCATGCCATTTACAAAATTGACAGACGCAACATTATACAATTATAGAGGTATTTATGACGAATATCTAAAACATATAAATCCAAAAAACGATCCTAAAATACAAGTAGGATTCATAAAGTAAGAGGTGAAACATGGAAATACTTAATAGAAAAGCAAAATATGAATATGAAATAATTGATGAAATAGAAGCAGGAATAGTTTTAACAGGAACCGAAATTAAATCAATAAAAAACGGAGGAGCAAACATAAAAGACTGCTATGGAATTATCAAAAATAATGAAGTATTTCTATTAAATATGCACATAAGCCCTTATGAACAAGGAAATATATTTAATCATGAAGAAACAAGAACAAGAAAATTATTACTACATAAAAAAGAAATATTAAAATTAAATGATTCAATAAAACTTTTAGGCTATACTCTAGTACCTTTAAAAATGTACTTTGTTAAAAATAAAGCAAAAATTCTTTTAGGACTTTGCAAAGGTAAAAAACTATACGATAAAAGAGAAAGCATAAAAGAAAAAGACATTCAAAGAAATATGCTCAAAAACTTTAAAGAAAGATAAATTGACAAACACCATTATTTTTAATATAATAATGGTGTCATTATGGGGCTGCTTAGGTTTCGACAGGTATGCCAATGCTTAAACTGCAAGTCGAAGGCACTCGTTACGTGCAAAAAAAAATAACTGGAAACAGAAATCAATTAGCTTTCGCTTAATATAAAATAGCAAGCTGCTTCTCTTTACTTTTCTCCCGCGGAAGTTTAGAGGGGCTCGATTTAGTGGGATATATCATTACTTTGTCTAGTAGTTATGATGAATAATATAGGCTTACTGTAATCTAGGTGGTTGATTAACAAAAATTACAGGAATTAAAAAAAATCAACTAAACTTGTAGACGGATAAGATGAGGTGTATTTGGACAGGAGTTCGATTCTCCTCAGCTCCACCAAATTAATAAAGTGTTCGAAATATTCGAACTTTAAATATAAGAATCAATCAGAAATGATTGATTCTTTCTTATTAAAGTTTAAACATAATCTTATAAGTTTATCCATAAAAAACTAAACTGGAAAAAATTATTTATTTTTATAAAACTTTATGATATACTTAATTTAACATTGCCATATAGCCAAGCGGTAAGGCATCGGACTCTGACTCCGAGATGCGCTGGTTCGAATCCAGCTATGGTAGCCAAAAAAACAAAGATAAGAAAATTATCTGTATATAAAGAAAGAAGAATAAAAATGCACGAAAGAGCAATAAAATTTTGTAAAGAAGTACGTGAATTAGCAAAAATATATGAACTATCTTTTTTTGTGGTCACTGAAGGAACAAATGCCAAAGCAAATAATAAATCTGATGCAATTAGAGTTGCACGAGAAAATAACATAACATGGGAAATGGAAAACGACTCAGAACCCTCTGAAGATTGGTCAGAAAAACAAGAAGTATTTTAATAAATGCTTTTTTTATTACAAAACAAAATTTTACAACATACAATAACTATGCTATAATAGTAACCGAGAGAAGGCAAAAGCCTTTTTTTGGGAAAAGGAAGGAAAATATGAAGAAAGAGAAAATTGAAAAAACCATATTAAGAATATCGTTTATAGCAGCTTTAATATTTGCTACGGTAGAACTATTTATGGCCATTAAAACAAGATCTCAATCTGTATTAATGGATGCAACATACGATGCAGCCGAAGTAATTATTATTGGTCTTACAATCTTTTTAACACCATTGTTTTATAAACCATACGATGAAAAAAGACCATTCGGATATTCACAAGTAGAATCAGTATTTGTAGCAATAAAAGTATTTATGCTTATTGCAGTAACCGTTGCTTTAGCAGTAAATAATATTCAAGTAGCCATTTCAGGAGGAAATATAGTAGACGGGAAAATAATCTCAATATTTCAAATGATTTTAGCATCAACTAGTATTATTATTTATTTATTATTAAAAAAGATGAACAAAAAAATAACATCACCTACAATTGATACCGAAATATATAGTTGGAAATTAGATTGTTTCTACAGTATAGGAATGGCAATAGCATTTGCATCAACTATATTCTTAGAACAAACTGCATTAAAACCATTGGTTCCATATTTCGATCAAATTATAGCCATAGGTATTTCATTATTTATGATTCCAGAAGCCATTACTACTTTAGTAAAAGCAATAAGAACAACATTTTTATTTGCACCTGAAAAAGAAGTAACAGACAAAATGAAAAGAATCATAAAAAAAGAATTAAAAAACTATAGTTATGAAGTAGTCTTCTATGATATTATTAGTACAGGTCGAAAATACTGGATTTCAGTATATTTCAAAACAAAAGAAGAAATAATTAAAAGAAAAGAACTAGAAGAAGTAACAATCAAAATTAATATAGAACTTAAAAAATATTTTGAGTATTGTAATTTCGAATTAATTTTAGATGTTTAGACAAAACAATTTGTCTTTTTTTGTGTTATAATTTAAAAGAATAGAAAAAGATTAAAATCTTGAGGAGAAACATGAAAAAAATAAAAAAATTAATTATATCAATATTTTTAGTAATATCAATTTTAACTTATAATTATGTAACAAACAAAGAAAATATCCAAAACGATTTAAAAGCATCAATTAATATAGAAAATAGTGATTTTGAAATAAGATTTATAGATGTAGGACAAGCAGATTCCATTCTAATCAAAAGCAATAAAGAATATATGCTAATAGATGCAGGCAACAACAATGATGGAGAAAACCTAGTAAAGTACTTTAAAGATTTAAACATAAAAGAATTTAAATATGTAGTAGGAACCCACGCACATGAAGACCATATTGGAGGAATGGATAATATAATTAATAGTTTTAAAGTTAATACATTTTACATGCCTGACGTAATCACAACAACCAAAACATTTGAAGATGTTCTTGATTCCTTACAAAATAAAAACTTGAAATTTGAAACACCAAAAATAGGACAAAAATTCTACCTCGGAGAAACACTAATAGAAGTAATATATGTTGGAACAGATGAAAAAGACTTAAATAATACCTCAATCGTATTAAAAGCAAATTATAAAGATACAAAAGTACTTTTAATGGGAGATGCAACAAAAAAAACAGAAAACGAAATAATAAATAAAAATTTAAACTCCAACGTAATAAAAATAGGACATCATGGATCATCATATAGTAGTAACCAGGTCTTTATAAATAAAGTAAACCCTCAAATTTCAATAATATCTGTTGGTAAAAATAACATTTATAATCACCCAAACAACGAAACATTAGAAACTTTAAAAAACAGTAAAATTTATAGAACAGATTTAAACGGAACAATAATTTTAAAAAGTGATGGAAAAAATATAGAAATAGAAAGTGAAAAATAATGAAATACGCAATAGATAGAATAGTAGAAAATATAGTAATTTTAGAAAATCTAGAAACAAAAGAAATAATAAATGATAACATAAAATTATTTCCAAAAAACATCTATGATGGATTAATAGTTATAAAAGTAAATAACAAATATAAAATAGATAAAAAAGAATATTTATCAAGAAAATCAATCATAAAAGAAAAATTAGAAAAGCTTAAAAAGTAATTGCTTTTTAACTAAAAATGGATTACAATTAGATTGTGGTCCGTTGGTGAAATGGTTAACACGTCGCCCTCTCAAGGCGATATTCATGGGTTCAAACCCCATACGGATCACCAAAATAAATAAATAAAAAAAGACGATAATTAATTATTGTCTTTTTTATATCTATATTTAATTCCATAAGCATTTGGTACTATTTTACTGTAATTTTTTTTATAATTAAAACTATATTTGTAAAGAAAACCTGAATAATCACTATTGTTTGATCTAGAAACATCAAAATTATAAAATCCATTATCAAGTTTTATAAGATTCCATTCATGAATCTTCTTATTAAAACTTCCAGTAACTAAAGTAGAAGTAATACCAATGTTTTGAAAAATTATTTGGCTAGCCCTTGCAAGACCCTTAGATGAACCACGATTCTCTAAAATAACATTATAAGAAGAATTACATTCATTATCATAAACAGAATTAGAGGATAACCATTTATAAATATACTTACTCTTTTTATAATCATTGTATTTAGTTGTATTAAATTTTATCTCATTAATTTCCTTCATCATTTTACTTAACATATTTGGAAGTTCATCCTTTAAAAAAGAATAATATAAAATAATAACCACTAAATTATTTTCTCTTTTAAAATCTTCGTTTTTAATTTGTATTAGTTCAGGATGGTCAATAATAATAGAATCGTATATTTTCTTTACAGAAGCAGTTTTTTGATTGCTCCTAGAATTACTCATATCAATTATTATAGAAGAATCAAAATTGTTTATTGATTTTAATATTTCTTTATAAATTTTTCTCTCTTCAATATTTAAAAGATTAGTATATGCTACCTCAGGAGAAATATATAAGTTATTAATAAAATTATCAGCAGTCCTTTTTTCATAAATCGTTTCTACAGGTAATATTCTTTTTCCTTTTTCATATTCACCTTTAATAAAAAATCCTCCAAAAGAAAGTATAATTATTACTATTATAACCGGTTTATACATTTTATTAATAAACTTAATAGTTTTTCTTGGACTACTATTATTCTGATTTTCAAATTTTGAAATAATTTCTCCATTGTCCATGTATCCACATCTAATACAATAAGCATTCTTATCATTTTTTAATTTTGTTCCACATCTAGGGCATTTCATATCTTAAAACCTCTATTTCTACCATAATTATAACATAATAAAAAAATATTATTGCAAAAAATAAAAAACTATTTTATAATAAAAGAAAGAAATATGATATAATGATTTACATAAACCACATAGGAAAAGGTGAAATTATGAAAATAACATCTGTCGATATGACAATAAGCGCGGTAAGAAGAAGCCAATATCCAACTGATAACAAACCAGAATTTTTATTAGTGGGGAGATCAAATGTTGGAAAAAGTAGTTTTATCAATACAATGATAAATAGAAAGAACTTTGCTAGAACATCTTCAAATCCTGGGAAAACACAAACAATTAACTTCTATCTAGTTAATGATTTATTTTATTTAGTAGATGCCCCAGGGTATGGATACGCTAATCTAAGCCAAGAAAGACAAAAGAAGTTTGGACTAATGATGGAAGACTACTTGACAGCAAGAGATACATTAAAACATGTATTCATGCTTATTGACTTTAGACAAAAACCATCAAAAGACGATATAATGATGTATAACTTTCTAAAACATTATAAGATTCCAGTAACCATAGTAGCTACTAAAACAGATAAAGTAGGGATTACTCAACAACAAAAACAAAGAAATATTATACTAAACGAACTAGACTTAGTAGTAGGAGACGACTTTATAATGTTTTCAAATATTACAAAACTCGGAAAAGAAGAAGTAACAAAAAAAATATTAAGAACTATCTAACTTTTTTTTCATACTATAAAATGGGTGATCGTATTGAAAGTTAAAATTATTGACGACGAAACATTCATATTATATATTAAAAAAGAAACCTTTAAATACAAAGAAGATAAAGAAGAACTCATCGAAGAAATATTTGACTATTTAGAAAAATATTATAATATAGAAAGTTCAGGGTTTTATTTCATAAATTTATATAAAAATGATTATTACGGAATGATTTTAGAAGTAAATAACGTCGGAGAAGACTTCTACTCTTATAAACTTAACGTAGAATTACAAGTAATAGAAACCGATTTTTATATTGAAATCGATACACCACAAAAAAATAGTATTATAATTGATGAAAAAATTTATAAAAAAATTGACAATATAAAAGATTATGAATATGGAGAAATCCTTTATGATTTAAAAGGAAAAGGGAAAATGGTTGACATTTGACCTTTTTTTGGTATAATACTTTAGTCTTATAAATAAAAATTAAATATGTTATAATTTAATGGAGGTGAATAATTATATGAAAAAACCAGTAGTAGCCCTAGTAGGAAGACCAAATGTTGGTAAATCAACAATATTTAATCGTCTAGTAGGAAAGAAAATTTCAATTATAGAAGATACGCCAGGAATCACAAGAGATAGAATTTATGGATCTGTAAGTTTTAACGATTATAAATTTCATTTAATTGATACAGGTGGAATTGACATGGGAGAAGAAAATTTTAACGAAGAAATTAAAATTCAAGCTCAAATGGCAATCGAAGAAGCAGATATAGTAGTATTTATAGTAGACGGTAAAGAAGGACTTACAACAAACGATTTCGCAGTACGTGATATTTTAATAAAATCACAAAAACAAATAATTGTCGCAATTAATAAATGTGATTGCAAACAATTAAAAGAAAATATTTATGAATTTTATGAATTAGGATTAGGTGACTTCATTGAAGTAAGTGGTGAACAAAATTTAGGAATTACAGACTTACTTGAAGAAATTACAAAAGATTTTAATAAAATACCTGAAGAAGAAATTGACCCTAGAATCAAATTCTCAATAATAGGAAGACCAAATGTAGGTAAAAGTAGTCTTGTAAACGCTATTTTAAATGAAGATAGAGTAATTGTATCAGATATCGCTGGAACTACTAGAGATGCAATTGATACCCCATTTAATTATCACGGAGAAGAATATGTAGTAATAGATACAGCCGGAATGAGAAAACGTGGAAAAATTTGGGAAAGTGTTGAAAAATATAGTTTATTAAGATCTATGAAAGCAATTGACAGATCTGATGTTTGTTGTATTGTTATTTCTGCAGAAGAAGGAATAATAGAACACGATAAACATATAGCAGGTTATGCCATAGAAGCAGGTAAAGCTGTAGTATTAGTTGTTAATAAATGGGATTTAATAGAAAATAAAGATGAAGAAATGAAGAAATTCACAACTGAAATAAGAGCTAATTTTCAATTCATGCCTTATGCTTCTATAGTTTACGTATCCGCAAAAACAACAAAGCGCATACATACACTTATGCCTGAAATATTAAAAGCTTATGAAAATGCAAATAGAGTTATAAAAACAAGTATATTAAATGATGTCATAACAGACGCATATAATCTTAATCTTCCTCCTACATATAAAGGAAAAAGACTTAAACTTTATTTCTGTAATCAAGCAGGAAGTTGTCCACCAACTTTTAATATTCAAGTAAATAGCAAAGGTCTAATACATTTTTCTTATGAAAGATATTTAGAAAACAAAATTAGAGAATCTTTTAATTTTGAAGGAACACCTATAGTTCTTCAATTTAAAAATAAAGGAGAACAATCTGTATAAAAGATAATTTATTATCTTTTTTTATTAATAATAATTTTAAACATTGTAATACCTTTAGTAAAGTAATTATATCCATTGTTTCTAATAAAAACTTTTTTTAATTGATTTCAACTATATATATAAAAGATTGTTGACAATTTTTGAATTTATGATAAAATATAATTATATTGTAGAATATATCAAGATGTGACTATATTGTGTAAATCAATATTAAAGGGATAAGTGTAAGATGAATAATGATATAGGGATGAGCGCTAAAAAAATAAAAAGAGACAAAAAAATTGTTAAAATTATTAAATTAGTACTTCTTATTATAGTTTTACTACTACTTATTTTGTATATTATAACTGGTGTTATTTATAACAGTGGAAATTTCAGTATAACACTTGACCGAAATTTATACTCAGAAAATAATATCATAATATACGATGACCCAAATTACAAAGTATTCAGAAGTGAATTGTATGCAAAAACTGTTGATTATTTTGACAATATTTCTTATAAGTGGCTACCAAATGATTTAAACGATCATAGTGGAGGTTCACATAATGGTGAAAACTATGTTGCATATACCTTCTTTATTGAAAACACTGGTAAGGACACTGCAGATTATTGGTCTGAGATTATTATTGACGATGTTATAAAAAACATTGATGAAGCTGTAAGAATTAAAGTCTTTAAAGATGGAAAGGATACAACTTATGCCAAAATTGGTAAAAATAAAAAACCAGAACCAGGAACAGTGCCATTTGACTCGGATAACCAAGTCTTCTTAGACCATGTTGTTAAGTTTAAACCAAACGACAAAAAGAAATATACTATTGTTATATGGTTAGAAGGTAGTGACCCAGAATGTACCAATAATATTTTGGGAGGCGAAATTAAAATGCATATGAATTTTAATTCAGAATTTGTCGAGAAATAAAGAAAGAGAGATGTAATTATGCCAGAAGAAATTGAAAAAAGTACAAAAATTGATCGTGTTAGACATACAAAACGTATAAGAAATCTAATCGTTATTTGTACATTAAGTGCGATTGTATTAATAGTTGCAACATATGCGTGGTTCATAGGTATGCAAAGTGTTAATGTTTCAAGCTTTGAGATTGAAATTGCAGCCGCTGATAGTTTGAAATTATCATTAAATGGAGAAGATTGGTCTGATACAATAACATTTGATAAGGATAATATTACTGATGGAAAGAATAGTTTAGCCTATGTAGGCAACACAAACAAATGGCCATCAAGAGGTTTATTCCCTGTATCATCAATAGGTGATATGGATTCAATAGCATCAAGAATGAAACTTTTTGAAAAAGCCAGTTTAACAACAACACCTGGAGGGTACAGATTACTTGCCAGCCGTGTAAGAAACTATATCAAAGATACTACAACATCTGAACTTGCACCAGAACAAGATGGTTATGTAGCATTTGATTTATTTGTTAAAAACTTTTCAGGAACTCAATATATAGAAGATCTAAACCCACTAGATGAAGAAGCAATTTACTTAACTATTGATTCAGCAGTAGATGTAGCTTTAGGAGGATCATCTCCTGGTATTTCATTTACAGGTATTGAAAACTCTGTAAGAGTTGCATTTGCCCAAATAGGACGTGTAAGTGGATTTAACAATACAGCAAAAGTTATAACTGATATAACATGTTCAAATACAACTGATAAACCTGGACTTGCAAAACCAGAAGATTATGTAACAGGTATTTGTAGAACAGCTCAAATATGGGAACCTAATGACTCTAAACATGTAATGTCAGCAACAAACTGGTATCAAACATCTTGTAAACCACGTGTTCCAACTGGAGAAGATGTTACAAAAGAAGAATCATTTGATTTAAGCCCAACCGCTAAATGTAATGCAATAGTAGATGGAACATCATATCCAACATACGCAATATCAGATGATATTAAATCAATACACAACGTTGACGTATATGATGGACCTATGTATAATTCTTATGCTCCAAACATTGAGCATGGAAAACTAGTAGCTTATCCATACTTTAGAGATACAGATAAAGTTAAAAAAGGAACACAACGTCCAACATTTATGACTTTATCACCAAACAGTATCACAAAAATAAGAATTTATGTTTACATAGAAGGTCAAGATATCGATAACTACGATTTCGCTTCTGTAGGTAAAAAAATAGCAGTTAAATTTGGATTCACTAAAGAAAGATTAACAACTGATGATATCGATTATAATGGTCCACCTTTAACTCCAACACTATAATAACTACAACATCATAATAGTAAAAAATTATTGGCTAGTGGTTATGTCGTAATTAAAGAAATATAGGTAAAGAGTAACCATAAGTTACTCTTTATTTTATTTTACAAAGGAGGATTATATGAAAAAAACTAAAAACTCTATAAAAGAATTCTTTCTAAACAGAAAAAAAAGTTATAATGAGTTATTAATTACAACCTTCTTAATAGGAGTCCTTCTTATAGTTTCAACATACGCATGGTTCTCAGCATCTTTAAATGTTAAAATTGATTTTTTAAATCTTATAGTAGTTAATGAAAATGGCTTGTCAATTTCTTTTGATGCCATAAATTATACAAACTCTGTAAAAATATCAGAAGAATCATTAATAACAGATTTATTTAAAACATATCCAAAACATACAAATCAATGGGTTTCAAGGGGACTTCTTCCAGTTTCATCAAATGGTATTCCTGACAAAAACAGTGACAAATTTCGTATGTTTGGTAACTCAAAAGTAGGATATATCTCAACAGATGAAAAAGATAGAAAAACCCTAAATACAGAACTAATTGATGAAACACTCACAAACAATAAAAGTCCCTACATAGCGTTTGATATATTCTTAAGAAACATTACAGGATCCCCATATCCCGATAATCTATACTTAGACAAAGGAACATCAGTTTTCTTTGCACAAAAGACTGGTACAGACTTTGACGGAACAATAAACTCATTACGCTTTGGATTTCTAAAAATAGGGAGTGTACCCACTAAATACAATGTAGAAGCAACACAAAATTTAAAATGTAATAATAATTGTGAAATGGCTATATACGAACCAAACAGTCGATTACACTCTGAACAATCAATTTACAGAGCTAAAAAATATGGAGTTAATCTTATAAATGGTCGTTTTTCACCAACTTATGCCATAATAAATAATGGTAAAGGATTACCAATAGGAAGTGGTCTTTCTGGGGTTGACCTTCCAATTAATCCTGACTATTTTGCAGTTCAAAGTACCTATATAGATTTTGATAGACCATTATTTAAATTACCAAACGGTGTAACAAAGTTTAGAATATATGTTTGGATAGAAGGTCAAGATATCGACAGCCTAGAAACCATTTCAAGAGGAGCTGCCGTATCAATAATCATCAACTTTATTAAAGACCAAGCAGGATACAATTAGAAAGGAATTTTAGTTATGAATGAAGAAAATTTTGACTTATCAGAACTTAGTTTAAACGAACTAATAACAACAAACACATCAATGACTGAATTCTTAAAATATCTTGACGAAAGTAAAATTGTTATAGAAAAGAAAGAAGACGAAGATGATGAGTAACTTTAAAGAGTTTATAGAAGAAGATATAATTAATAAAAAAGAACTAATTGATAATATGCCAAAAAAAAGTAAAAATGAAATTTCTAAATATAACCAAAGAATTGAACTCATTAAAGAAATATATATCGCTTATCAAAAAACCCTTTTTAATTATATGAAAGAAAAAGCATCTACATACAATATTAAAGATACAAATATTAAAATGAAACAAATAGTAGATGAAGTAAAAGACGTTGAAAAAGGACTAATCGTACTTAATCCTTACAATACACCTGTAGAGAAAATGCACTTTGATACATTATTCTTTAATATATCTCACTATTATAATTATGATTTTGACTCCGTTAACAGTACAATAGATGAATTTATAGACAAATTTGAAAAAGCAGGGATAAAATTAAATAAAGAAGATTTTAACTATACTTATTATGTTAAACAATATATGACAGAATTTTTTAAAATCAGAAAAACCAATAAAGGGAAATACGCTGGATTATCTAAAATATTTGAAGAAATTTATTGGCTAAATCCTGAAATCATTGAAAATATACATATAAACTTTCGAGGCCTTTTAAGGAAAAATTTTAGTTATTTTCAAAAATTTATTGCAAAGAAACAAAAAGAAACCAAATCTTTCTTCAAAGTTGAAGATTATTCTCAACTAGCCAAAAAAATGTACTCATTATATCAAGAATTATATATGTTTAATATCGAAAAAATAGGAAACATTATAGAACTTGCTCGAAACGGAGAAATAGACATTAATACTTACCTGGCAAAAAGTAAAGTTAAAAACGATATAATAAATGACATTTTAATTGATGCTACAAACCTTGATAATGAACATATAATGAACAAAACATACGATGCATTAGAAAAATTAAGTAGTAATCTAGAAGAATTAATAAAATACAATGAAATGGTACCATTAATAGACTATTTTAGAGAACAATATAAAGAAAGAATAATGAATAAATCAATTACAGACATCCAAAAAAGCATACAAACAATAATAAAAAAAATAAAAGATAATGTCGAAAATATTGCCAAAATCAATAAAATTATATTTACCGGCAAAAAAGGTATATTTAAAGTCTCTGAAAAAGAAATAGAAAAACTAAAAGCAGAAACATTAAAATTATCCAAATTAGTTTTTGAAGCAAACGAAGAACATGATTTAGCATATTTTGACTATCTCGTTAAACAAAAACTACCAGACCCTCAAAAAATTACTGTTTTTGATGTAGTAACAACTTATTTTTCCTTAGATTATTTTAAAAAATACGCACTAAAAAATGTTTATGGAAAAGAAGCCGTTAATAATTTCTTCTGTCGAAATGATTCTAAAGAACCAACCTGCAACATAAACCCAATGAATTTACTTGTAAGTAGTATTCCAGTATTTGAAGAAAATAATATTATAACATCAGTAATAAACAAATATAGAATAAGTAATATAAACTTAAATGAAGAAAACTTAGACCCAGACTCACTAAGTGAATTGTTATATAAAGTTAGGTTCTTATTAAGATATAAAGTTATAGAAAAAAGTCCCGTAACAGCAGAAGAAATAAGTTTTCTCCTACAAGTAGAAAAAATAACCAAAAAAGAAGAAGAAAATAAAAACTCACTTTAAGAGTTTTTTTTACTTTTAACATCATCTTATGTTATAATATATTTAAGAATAACCGATAGCAAAAAATAAGTTGGAAGGTGATTATTAAATGGAAGAAAAAAAGACAGACTTTGATTTGTCAGTTTTAAGTCTAAATGAATTAGTGGGAACATATACCGCTATACAAGATTTTGTTAAATATTTAGACGAAGCAAAAATAGAACAAGAAAGTGGGGAAGAAGATGAATAATTTTTTAGATTTTATCGATAACGATATAAAAGCAAAAAAAATACTAATTGAAACCATGCCACAAAATAGCAAAGCGGACAAAAAAAGAATTAACGACAAAATAGACACAATACTTGCAAAATATGTAGAATATCAAACAAGCCTATATAATTATATGAAAGAAAAATCAAAACAATTTGATATAAATCAAGAAAAAGACGATGCTGAAAAAATAAAATTAGAAATAAAAGATATAGAAAAAGCCATGACAATTATGAATAATTCTAATTCACCACTTGAAAAAATGCACTTTGATTCACTTTTTTTTAACATATCACATTACTTTGACTATGACTTTGACTCCGTTAATGCAACAATTGACCAGTTTATAGACAAATTTAATAAAGCAGGAATAACACTAAAAGAAAGTGATTTTACGTACACATACTTCGTCTTTGAATATATGAAAGAATTCCTCCAAAACAGAAAAGAAAACAAAGGAAACTACGACTCTTTATCAGCAACATTCGAAAGAATATATTGGGTAAATCCAGAAATTATTGATCATATTTATTTAAACTTTCGTTATATTATTAAAGAAAACTATAAATATTTTGAATCTTATATCAATAAAAAGCAAAAAGAAACAATAGAGTACTTTAAAATAAAAACTTATGATGATCTTGAACAAAAACTAAAAGAATTATATCTTCAATTAGAAAAAACCGATAGTGAAATAATAACAGACATAATTAATCTTGCTAGAAACAATGAAATTGATATAAATAATTTTCTTGCCAAAAGCAAAATGAAAACTGATATTTTAAGTGATTTACTAATAGACTCAAATAAAATAAATGAAGAAGAATTTGCAGATAAAATATATCAAACGCTAAAAAAATTAGAAACCAACATATTTGAATGTATTAGTTATTATGAATTATTACCAATAATAGAATTCTTTAAAGAGCAATATGTAAATTTTGTTGAAAAAAGCCCTATTGAAAAATTAGAAAAAGATTTAACAACTTCACTAAAAAATATCTCTCAAAAAAGAGATAAAATATCAGATATCAATAAAATAATTTTTACCGGCAAAAAAGGATTATTTAAGGTAAATGACAAAAAAATAGAAGAATTAAAACTAGAAACAATTAAAATGTCAAAAGAAATAGATGAATTAAATAAAAAACATGATTTAATATATTATGGATGGTATATTAAAAGAACAGCAAACGAATCAATAACAATAGGAGATGTTTTAAAAATATTCTATAATTTTGACTACTTAAAAAAAATAACAATAAAACAAGTATACGGAAAAGCAGTTGATCCTTCTTATATAGAAAAAAGAAGTTCAGACTTCGATTCATTCGCAATAAATCCAACTTTCGTTTTAATTGATGGAATTTCTCTATTAAAAGAAAACAACTTTATTAGAAACCTAATGAACAAATATAGAATTGATGATATAAACTTAAACGAAGAAAATTTAAAAATAGATGCTTTACCAGAATTACTTGGTAAAATAAAATTCTTATTAAGGTCTAACATAATAGAGAAAAGCCCAGTTACAGCAGAAGAAATATGGTATCTTTTACAAGTAGAAAAATACGCTCCTAAGGATGATAAAAATTCCCTTTAGGAGTTTTTTAGTGCAATTAAAAAATACTTATGCTATAATTATATATATAATAGACACGTGAAAGTAGAGTTGATAATGATGAAAAATAAAATTAAAAATTTAACAAATACCCAGAAATTTCTTTGCTTAGTATGTCTAACAGCAATAACTATATTAATAACAATAGGTATTCCCACATTAGCAAGATTTAATAATAGAAACACTCTTTCAAATGTTACACTATGGGATGGAACAACAGCCACTAAATTTAAAAGCGGAACAGGACTAAAAGATGACCCATTCGTAATATCTAATGGAAATGAATTATCTTATTTTAAAGAACAATTAAAAACAAATAATTTCTTTGACAAATATATTATTTTAAGTAACGATATAAAACTTAACGAAGGATTTTTTAAATATGATGAACTAAATAAAAGTCAATATATTTTAGATAAAGACACTTATTATATAAAAGACTATACTAATAATTATTATAGCAATGCTGACTACATAGGAGCCGAGGTAGGCCATATAAACAAATTCGAACCACTTGATGGATTTAAGGGGCATTTTAACGGTAATTCATTCACAATCTTTGGATTATACTTATCAGACGAAACAGCAGTTAAGCAAGCCCTATTTACCAATTTGAAAGGTGATGTTACAGACCTTTATGTAACAAACACACTCATTAACGGGGGAACAATAGTTGGAGGCATATCGTCAAATACAAATGTAGCAACAATTAAAAATGTTATGTTTGACGGTAATGTCATTGCCAAAGCAAAAGAAGAAACACATAATATACCAATAAATAACCAAACATTCAAAATAGCAAAAACCGAATCCACTAATAAATTACTCCTAAAAAATAATATTCCTAATATAGGAGCAACAATAAAAAGATCATCTATTACCGGAAATTATTCAATAAATAATTCAAATGGAACAGAAACAAACGTTAAATTAAATGGTGTTATTTTGCAAAATGGAATATTTAATATTGATTTAGAAAAAGCATCATTAAATGAACTAGATTTGATTACATCAACTACATCAAATAGTGAAGTAACAATAACATTTTCTAATATTGTTTATAACATGGTATACGATTATTCTATCGCAGGAGGAATAATAGGATTAAGTGATGTCACTACTATCTCTAACTCAATAAATAAAGCAAATATTTATGGTGGAATAACATCCGGAGGAATAATAGGAACAAATGTTAATAGTTTAAATATAGAAAACTCATACAATACAGGAAACATCAGTGCTGTTAACACAAGTGGAGGAATTATTGGAGTCAATGAAAAAAATGACAACACAGTATTAATTAAAAAAAGTTATAACACAGGCTCTATGTCATCTTTAAACCATGGAGGATTACTTGGACTAACAGATAATTCAGAAAAACTTTCCATCGTATCTTCCTTTAATACATCTCAATCAAAATATACTATAGGAACCATTATAAAAACAAAAGTTGACATATCAAACTCATACTATACAACAGGTGAAAAGCCAATTTTTAGTGGAACAGCAACTGGAAGTTTTGTCCTTCAAACAATAGAACAAATAAAAAATAATTCATTTATTAAAAACAACCTTTTATATAACGAGTTTAATAGTTTTGATGATATAAACATTCATCCTGAAAATGTATGGGTTTTAGATGAAGGTAATTATCCGATTCTTTACATTGACGACTTGAACAATCCAGTAGCAAAGATATATACAAGTATATATTCTTGGGATAACTTGAGTAGTAAACTCAATACATTTAAATTTAATGATAATATTTCATTTAGTATAGAAGAAACAAAAGATTTAGTACCATTAAAAGATATATCATATTATATTAGTAATTCAAAAGTTCCTCTTTCAAAAGAAGAACTGAATGCAATTGTAAATTGGACACCGTACACTAAAATAGAACAAATACTAACAGATGGATCCTATATTATATATGCTAAATTAATTGATCAAAATAATAATATAAGATATATCAATACAGATTTATTAATGCTCAATACATCTGGTCCTTCTGCTTCAATCAAATTAAAAGAAACAAGATGGACAGGTTTAAAGAATAATCTTAAAAAATTGTACACCGACAAAGAAGAAAAAGTAGAAATTATCACAAACGATCTTTCTGGAGAAATAAAAACCCTAAAATATTTTAATTCAAATAAAACACTATCAATTAAAGAACTAAATGAAATTAAAAAATCAAGTTGGCTTAATTACTCCGAACCCATCACAATAAACAGAAAAGGGAACAACACCATCTATGTTCAAATTGAAGACAAATATGGATATATTTCCTATCTAAATACAGACTATATAGTTTATGGTGGTTACAAACAAGAATCACTACATGCCGGTAGAAATAGCACAAGTTATAAAGAACCAGAAATTTCTATTAACGACAAATCAACTGTAACACTTAACTTTACTTACAACGAACAAACAGTTTATCAAGCAGGATATACTCATAACCTAATATCAAATATATTGTTGCCTTTAGGTACTAAAATAACCTTAATTGATAACACAAATGGCAAAGTATATAACTATGAAATATTGACAACAACAGATATATTTAATTATGAGACAAGTTGTCCAGTAGACACTACTAACTGTGTAAAGAAAGCAACCATTCCATTCACTTTATTTAGTGAAATAGGAACACCAGGAAATGATAAACATTTCGTAGAAAATACTTATTTTTCAGGAGGTTATGTCAAAGAGGACTTTAAAATAGTAATTGATTTTAAAGAATCAAGTAACACAAAAAACTATGAAAATGTCAAACTAACACTTACTTTAAATAACTTTGAAGGAAAAAGTGTAAGACCAACTTTAGCAAATACAATTAAAACTTTTAATATCTATAACAATGTAAATAATGAACCATCAACTTCAAAACTAACATTATCTACTAACTATAATGGAAATGAAATATTAATGAATGAAACAACAACAACAAATATAGAATTAAAAAGTGTACTTGAATATAAAAAAACAGGAACAAAAAAAATTATAGATACAACACATGAAAATATGAATACCGGAATAAAATTAGAAATAATGGATGCAAACAATAAAATTGTATCCAAAGAAAATTTAGAAAACATAAACTTTAAAATTGGTAACAACATCTTTTATCCAGAAAAAGATGGAATAACAAGAATAAATTTAGGTAGTGAAATAGAAAATAATAATTCAATTTTATCAATATTAACATTTGAAAACAATACAAAACTACCTAACGGAATATATAACCTTAATATCACTAATTATCTATCATTTGGAGGTAATTATCCAGATGCAACAATAGGTAATACTATTAAAATTCCACTCAAAGTAGAAAGTAGATTATCAAATATAACATACAATTTTAATGTTTCAACAACACCAGAAAGTAAAATAATTTCCAAGAAAAAAAATGAAGCTGTGGTACCTTTAACAATAATTCAAAATGGTACATTAAATAATCCAATCATACGTTTATCTTTATATAAGAAAGATTTGCTAACAGCATTTAACCAAAATTATTCAATCGTAAACATAAATATGTATTTAAAAGAACCTCTAACCCTTTTTAAAAACAATATATTTAATCTAATTACCAATCCACTTCAATATGATGGAACAGAGTTATCTAAAAACAAAATAGATTTAAAACTAAATACTACAAGTTTTGAAAATACAGGATATAAATTTGTTGTTTACCTATATGATGGTAATAAATTAGTAGGCACAATTGAAAAATACTTTATTATTAAATAGAAAAGAGTTGAAAAAATGAATAAGAAATATAAAATAATTTTAATACTAGGAATATTTATTTTAATAACATTTTGTTCAGGTTTAACATATTCATTTTTTCATTCATCTTTAAAATCAACTTCAACAGATCAACATATATCTAAATTTATTTTTAAGGCTGAAACAAAAGAAACTATAAACTTACCATTATTAGACCTTAATCCAGGAGACATACTAGAGTATCCTTTTAGTATTAGCAATAGTGAACTAGACATTGTAAGTAACGTTACAATAGAGTATCAATTAACCCTAAAAACATTTCACCTAGTTCCACTTACTATTGAATTATTTAAGGTAGGGTCTAATAATACTGAAACCCTTTTAATGACATGTGACGAATCATTCTCAAGAAATATAGATAACGAATTAATATGTAATGCTCCACTTCAATCAATGATTTATGGATCACCTACAAATGATAACTATAAAATAAAAGTAACTTTTCCTAAACAATATAATAATGAAATATACGCTAACTTAGTTGACTATATCAATATAGAAATCAGAAGTTGGCAGAAAATAGAATAGGAGATTTTTATGAAAAAAAAGATAAGTATATTATTAATTCTCATAATATCATGTATATTCCTATCTTCTGTTCTAGGAACATTCGCTAAATATGTTTCTAATTCAGTATGGAATTATTACTTAACAAGCAAAAACTTTTATTTTAGTAGTGATTCTTTAGATGTAACAACTGTTAAGAACGTAAACACTATGTGGGATGGTGGAAGTGTATACTTTAATATTAAAAACAGCATAAATGAATCTCTAGTAACAGATATTGACATCTCCTATAATGTAGCATGCACCATTAATGGACCTGCCTCAAGCTATCTAAAATGTGAATTAAATGGAACAAAATTAGACAATCAAAATGGAATCCTATCTAAATATGAATCATGTATTAACTATAGTGCAGACTCAGTAGATGTTAGTTTATTTGATAAATCAACATGCGAAATAAAAGGCTATAATTGGGAATCTCAAGTAGCTACTAAAAGTATCTATTTTAATATAATATCAACAGATAAAACAAAAGAAATCAACGATATAGACGTCTCAATAACAGTTAAAAGTATTGAACCTTATGAAAAAATAATGAATGGTAATTTTATTCTTCATAAAATTAAATCCGATAATGACAATGTAACTATTGATTATGTAAATTATAGCAATTACGACCTATTAAATGTAACTAATTCTTACTTGATAAATAAATGTGTTTCCGTCAAATGGGATTCTAATAAATTAAGATTAAATACTGAAAACACAAAATATAAAACGTCTACAACCGATGCAAATGGCTTTATAAACAGTATAAAATTCAACATTAATGCTAAAAGTGCATTACAGTATATGTTCTATAAAACAGATCAAACTAAAATATATAATGTAAATGAGTTTGTACTTGAGCCTTCAACCGGATGTTAAACTTCTATTGAATAAAATAAATTATTATGATATTATAAAGGTGGTGATAAGATGAAGGTATTAATAACAATAAAAAAAGTTATAATCGGATTATTTAGTCTAGTATTCTTTATTTTTGCAATTGCAATGACTATACTAGCGTTAGACATAAATAAATTTGGATTAGTTCAAATAAAAAGTGACACTTATGTAGTAATTGATGAAGATATAGCAAATGAAAATTATAAAAAAGGAAACCTTGTAGTAGTTAGAAAACATGAATTTCAAGACCTACAAGTAGGAGATGAATTATTCTCTTATAAAATTAAAAATAAAATTCCATATATAAGCATTGGAAAAATAAAAGAACTTTTTGTAAGTGAAGATACATATCTTTATGAAAACGGTGAAGGATACACCTCAGAATATAGTATAGGTAAAGTAGTAAAAATCTATCCGAAATTAGGAACTTATTATGATATCGTAATAAATAAATGGGGATTCTTAGGAATCATAGTAATACCAGTATTCTTTATGTTTACATACTATGTTTATTCTTTAATTATTGAAATAAAATATAATGGAACTGACTTAGATGAACCAAAAGAAAAACCTAAAAAACCCAAAAAGAAAAAAACCAAAGAAGAAGATGAATTTGTTATAAAAGACGATGAGGAAGAAACACCAATTAAAAAAGATACAATAACAAAAGAAGAAGAAACTATACCTAAAGAAGAAGAAGATAAACTAGACCGATCATTCTTAGATGACTTTTAAAAGATTATTTAGTTAATCTTTTTTCATTATATTGTAAATACTAATCGATTATGATAAAATTATATATAGTAAAGAAAATAGAGGTTGCCATGAAGAAAAAGAATATGAGTATTATTGAAAAAATAAGTAATTTTTTATTGAATGTACTAATAATTATGTTTAGTATTGTTTTACTCGTATCTATTTATAATAGTATTCAAATTAAAATATTTAAAAATGACTACTCAAACTTCTTCGGTTATTCAGTCTTTGAAGTACAAACAAACAGTATGGCAGACGCTATTAACCATGATGACTGGATAATAGTAAAACTAACAAAAAATGTTAAACTAAACGACATAATCACATATAAAGAAGAAAAAGAATTTATTACTCACCGTATTATTGAAATATATAAAGGAACTTATATAACAATGGGAGACGCTAATAACGCCAAAGATGATCCAGTTGACCAAAAACAAGTAATAGGTAAAGTAGTAAAAGTATTAAGAAACTTTGGAACAATTAGAAAAACATTCTTTAACAAAGGAGTTTTAATAGCACTAATAATAACATTAGTTTTAATAAACTTTATATTAAGAAAAAAAGGAAATAAAGAAGAACCAAAAGAAACAGAAGAAACACCAAAAATTGATGAAGTAATAAAAAAAATAGAAATAGAAAAAGAAGAAGAAAAAGTCGAAGAAACAAAAGAACCCTCTAATATAATCAAAGTATTTAAAAATTTAAATACAGAAGAAGAAATAGATAAAATTTTATTAGAAAAACCTCTAAAGGAAGAGCCTATACCTAAAAATACTGATGAATCTTTAGATGTAGAAACAAAAAAAAATGTAATAACAACAGAAGAAACAAGCAGTATAATAGCAACAGAAGATACCACTAAAATCAATAACTTTATTTCAGTATATAACGAAGAAGAAAAAATAGATAATAAAGAAAATGAACAAACAACAATAGAAATTAATG